>VGBQ01000089.1 GCA_016870425.1 Actinomycetota bacterium
GGTCGCCGTCCTCGCGGGCCTGCTCATGCTCGTTTGCGGGATGCTCGCTCTCCTCAACGGCCCCGCGTGGCCGCGGCTCGGCGCCCGCTATTCGCGACCCGACAGCGCGATGACCGCCCCGAGCGCAGCGGCCGCCTGGGATGCTCTCGATCGCGGCGAAGACCCGACACTGCTCGACGAGCCGATCGACCCCGTGGGCGAGGCCCCTGGTTCAATGGGGAGCGCACAACCCGACACCCGGTTGGAGGAGGAGCGATGAGCGCCGGCAATCACGGTTCAACCCCCGCGGCTTGGACCCTCGTCGTCCTGGTCGCGCTCGGCTTCATCGTCTCGACCGTGGGCCTGCTCATCGGCCAGTGGCCCGTGTTCTGGGTGGGCGTGGCCATCGTGGCTCTCGGCGGCATCGTGGGCGGCGTGATGAAGGCCGCCGGCCTCGGCAAGCCGCGCGAGCACGCCGCCTGACGCTCGTCGACGCATCGACGACCGCGTTGCCCCCCACCGAGCGCCCGCCCCTCGTCCTCATCATCGAGGACGAGCCCCCTATTGCGGACGTGCTCCGTCTCTATCTAGATCGCGCGGGGTACGCCGTCGCGGTGGAGTCCGATGGCATGCGCGGGCTTGCCGCGGTGCGCGAGCGGCGACCGGATGCCGTCATCCTCGATGTTGGCCTCCCCGGCATGGACGGCACGGAGATCTGTCGTCGGATGCGCGCAGAGGACGACTGGACCCCGGTGCTCTTCTGTACGGCGCGCGACGACGAGGTGGATCGAGTCCTCGGGCTCGAGCTGGGCGGGGATGACTACATCACCAAACCCTTCAGCCCGCGCGAGGTCGTCGCGCGCGTCAAGGTGGCCCTTCGCCACGCCCACGCCCCCGACGCAGGCGACGTCCTTGTCCTAGGAAGCGTCACCCTCGATCGCGGTGCGAGGAGGGTGCTCGTGGACGGCAAAGAGGTGGCGCTCACCGCCACGGAGTTCGACCTGCTCGCCTACCTCATGCGGCACCCGGGTCGCGTGATCACGCGCGATCACCTCCTGGAGGAGGTGTGGGGCTACGCCTCAGCGGTGGGCACGCGCACCGTAGACGTCCACGTCGCGCAGGTGCGCGCCAAACTCGGCGACGCAAGCCCGATCCGCACGGTGCGCGGCGTCGGCTACTCCGCCGAGGCGGCATGAAGCGAGCGGCGGCATGAAACGAGAGTCTCCATGATGCGAGCAGCGCCATGAAGCGACTGGGCATCCTGCCCGCGACCGTGATCCTCGCGGTTGCGGTGGCCACGATCGCAGCGGTAGTCGCGGCACTCGTGTCCCTGCCCCTCATCCGCAGCAACGCCGAGGCGGTCGCGACCGCTGAGCTCGCGCGCCTTGCTGATCTCACCGCCACGGCCCTGCGTGTCGATCGTGAAGGCCGCTACACCCTTCCGCCACGCGTCGCGGGGGTGCTGCAGGCGGAGCAGGTGACTGCCTACGTCGTCGGTCCGGAGGCGCAGGATCTGCCGGAAGGCGTCACGACGCAGGACGTGGATGCGGTGACGACAGGATCGGGCGTCCAGACACAGGCGGATACCTCCGCAGGCCCCGTCCTCGTCGTGGGAAGGCCCTTCGAGCCCGGCATCGGCGTCATCCTCGTGCAGCCTTCCTCGGTCGCCGGGGGCACGGCCACGGAGGTCATCGCCCGGCTCCTGCTCGCCCTCGTGATCGGATTGGCAATCGCCGTAGCCATCGCGCTGGTGGCGGGCGCATGGCTGACCACCCCGCTGCGCCGGGCCGCCGACGCTGCGCTGCGCTTGGGAAGGGGGGAGCGGGGGATCCACGTCCGGCCGGAGGGCCCCGCGGAGGTCGCGGACATGGCGGATGCGCTCAATCGGCTCGCGTCGGCGCTCGCGGTCTCAGAGGGACGCCAGCGGGAGTTCCTCCTCTCGGTGTCACATGAGCTGCGCACGCCCCTCACCTCGGTGCGTGGATATGCGGAAGCGCTCGCCGACGGGGTCGTCGCCGGAGACGATGTGCCGCGGACCGGGAGCGTCATGGCCGCGGAGACTCAGCGACTCGATCGACTGGTGAGCGATCTGCTCGACCTGGCACGACTGCGCGCGGATGACTTCGTCATCGAGTGCGTCGATGTCGACCTTGGCGACATGCTGACGGATGCCGCTCAGGTGTGGACCGATCGCTGCCAGCGGGCGGGTGTCCGATGCGATGTCGCCGTGCCGATGGAGCCGGTGATCGTCCAGGCCGATCCGCTGAGACTGCGCCAGATGGTCGACAATCTCGCCGAGAATGCCCTGCGCGTCGTTCCGGCGGGGGGTGTCATCGCCATGTCGGGGTGGAGTGAGCCGCCCTGGGGAGTCGTGCTGGTGAGGGACTCCGGACCGGGTCTCTCCCCGGAGGACTGCGAGGTCGCTTTCGAGCCGGGGATCCTCCACGAGCGCTATCGCGGCCTGCGACCCGTGGGGACCGGCCTGGGGCTGGCCCTCGTGGGGCGTCTCGCGGCGGGCATGGGCGGGTGGGCTCGCGCTGATTCCTCCCCGGAGGGCGGGGCAGCGTTCACGGTGGGGGTTCCGCTCGCTGTGAAGCCGGCCGGGGCCGACTGCGCGTAGGCTTGCCGCCATGGCGCTGGCACCCGCACACGCAGCGGCCGAGGCCACGCGCGATCCCCGGTCCCGGCGCCGTCGGCTCGTTGCGCCCGTGGCGACGGCGGCGGGCGTGATCGCCGCAACGGCGTACATCCGCGCGGTGGATCCCAACCAGCCGGGCCACTATCCCCTCTGCCCCACACTGGCTCTTCTGGGCATCGACTGTCCCGGATGCGGTGGTCTGCGGGCCACGCACGCGCTGGCGCACGGTGACATCTCCGCGGCGCTGGACCACAACGCTCTGTTCGTCGTTCTCGCCCCCGTGCTGGTCGTGACCTGGGCGCTGTGGCTCCGCCGCGCGTGGACGGGCGTCACGCCGCCGCGCACACCTCTGCGATACACGGTCTCCCGAGCCCTGCCCATCGCTGTGCTCGTCATCGCCATGGCCTTCGCTGTGATTCGCAACTTCGTCCCCTACCTCGGCTCCGGAGCAGGCTGACACGCACGTATCAGGCCGGCGGGGGGTGGGCGAGCAACGATCCCTTCCCTGTGGCACGCTGACGCAGTGAAATCGCGGCACAGGGCACGCCTGGCATGCGGGGGCGAGCGATGACCGTCCTCGACGACATCATCGCGGGCGTGCGCGTCGACCTCGATGAGCGCATGTCGTGCGTCCCCTTGGATGACGTCAAGGCAGCTGCTGCCCGCATGCCCGCTCCGCGCGATGCCGAGGGCGCTCTGCGCGAGCCGGGCGTCGGAGTGATCGCGGAGGTCAAGCGGGCCAGCCCGAGCAAGGGCCGCCTCGCCGAGATCGACGATCCGGCGCAGCTCGCTCGCGACTACGAAGCCGGTGGTGCCCGCTGCATCAGCGTCTTGACCGAGCAGCGGCGATTCGGCGGATCACTCGCGGACCTGCGCGCCGCGCGCTGCGCAGTGGAGATCCCCGTGTTGCGCAAGGACTTCGTCATCTCCAGCTACCAACTCTGGGAAGCCCGGGCGCACGGAGCCGACATGGTGCTTCTCATCGTCGCGGCTCTCGACCAGAATGCACTCGTCAGCCTCATCGAACGCACCCGATCGCTGGGCATGACGCCGCTTGTCGAGGTGCACGAGGCCGATGAGGTTGACCGCGCCGTGGATGCGGGGGCGACGATCATCGGTGTCAACGCCCGCAACCTCAAGACCCTCGAGGTCGATCGCGGCACCTTCGCGCGCCTCGCTCCGCGCATCCCCGAGCCCTGCCTGCGCATTGCCGAGTCCGGTGTGCGTGATCCCCGTGACCTGATCACCTATGCCGAGGCAGGAGCCGATGCCGTGCTCGTCGGGGAGAGCCTCGCGACATCTTCCGACCCCCGAGCGGCGGTGCATGACCTGGTCACGGCGGGCTCGCATCCCGCGCTCCGGGGCGCGCGTGGCTAGCAGCGACATCCCCGCGGGCCACTTCGGGCCGTACGGCGGGCGCTTCGTGCCCGAGGCGCTCACCGCGGCCCTCGATGGCCTGGACGCGGCGTACGCGGCTGCCATGGCCGACCCTGATTTCCATGCCGAGCTCGATCGGCTGCAGCGGACCTACACCGGTCGCCCGAGCCCGCTCACCGAGGCCACGCGCTTCGGCCAGGAGCACTGCGCGGGGGCCCGCGTCTATCTCAAGCGCGAGGATCTCAATCACACGGGCTCGCACAAGATCAACAATGTGCTCGGCCAGGCGCTGCTCACGGTGCGCATGGGCAAGAAGCGCGTCATCGCCGAGACGGGAGCGGGCCAGCACGGCGTCGCCACGGCCACGGCCGCCGCGCTCCTGGGCCTGGACTGCGTCGTATACATGGGCGAGGAGGACACCCGTCGCCAGGCGCTCAACGTCGCACGCATGCGCCTGCTCGGCGCGACGGTCATCCCGGTGACCGCCGGCAGCCGCACGCTGAAGGACGCGATCAACGAGGCCATGCGGGACTGGGTCACCAGTGTCGATGACACCCACTACATCCTCGGCACGGTCACGGGCCCCAGCCCCTTCCCCTCGATGGTGCGCGCCTTCCAGTCGATCATCGGCCGTGAGGCGCGTGAGCAGGTCCTAGAGGCGACGGGTCGGTTGCCCGATGCGGTCGCTGCCTGCGTCGGCGGGGGTTCCAACGCCATGGGCATCTTCGCGGCGTTCCTCGAGGATCCCTCCGTGGCCCTGTGGGGATTCGAGGCCGGTGGAGACGGGGTGGAGACCGGACGCCACGCCGCCCGCTTTGCCGGCGGTGCCCCGGGGGTCCTCCACGGTGCGCGCACCTATGTCATGCAGGACGAGTGGGGGCAGACCGTGCCCTCGCACTCGATCAGCGCGGGGCTGGACTATCCCGGGGTCGGGCCCGAGCACGCCTGGCTCCACGACACCGGGCGGGCCCACTACGCGCCGGTGACCGACGCCGAGGCGATGGATGCCTTCGAGAAGCTGTGTCGCACGGAGGGGATCATCCCGGCCATCGAGACAGCCCACGCCCTCGCGGGTGTCATGCGCCTGGGCCGGGAACTCGGCGATGATGCCGTGATCCTGGTCAACCTGTCCGGCCGCGGCGACAAGGACGTGGCGACAGCGGCGCGCTGGTTCGGCCTGCCGGCAGTCGATGAGTCCGCCGAGGGGCGATGACCTCGCTCGCGGAGGCGTTCTCCCGGTCACGTGCGCAAGGTCGCGCTGCCCTCATCGGCTACCTCCCGGCGGGCTTCCCCACCCGCGACGACAGCGTGCGCCTCATGCGCGCCATGGTGGATGCCGGCGTCGACATCGTCGAGGTCGGCCTTCCCTACTCCGATCCGCTCATGGACGGCCCGGTGATCCAGGCGGCAGCCGATCAGGCGCTGCGCGGCGGCACGACTCCCGCTGATGTCATCGCGGTTGCCGGGGAAGTCGCGCAGACCGGAGCGGCGACCGTGGTGATGTCCTACTGGAATCCCGTCGAGAGATTTGGCGTCGACCGCTTCGCGCGCGATCTTGCAGCCGCGGGAGGGTGCGGAGTGATCACGCCGGACCTCACTCCTGAGGAATCCGCAGACTGGGCCGCAGCCACCGAGGCGCACGACATCGACCGCATCTACCTGGTCGCCCCGTCGAGCACTGACGCGCGTCTGCGCACGGTGAGCGCTGCGTGCACCGGTTTTGTCTACGCCGCGTCGACGATGGGGGTCACCGGAGCACGCTCGACGGTCTCAGATGCTGCTGAGACGCTGGTGCTTCGGGTGCGCGAGGTCACGCATCTGCCGGTCGCGGTCGGCCTGGGGGTGTCCACCGGCGAGCAGGCGGCCCAGATCGCGGAGTACGCCGACGGGGTGATCGTGGGCTCGGCCTTCATCCGCCTGGTCCTCGAGGCACCGGGGATCGCCGAGGCCGAGAGTGCCGTGGCCGGCCTGGCGCGGGAACTCGCCGCCGGGGTGCGGCGTCGCAGGATCGACGCCGGGCCCGTAACGTAGGAGCCCGATCGACCGCCCGTCGGGGCGGCGTACATCGGAGGTTGAGAGCGAGCATGGCAAAGGACAGGGAGTCCAAGAGCACGCGCGAGAAGGCCGCCGCGGCCAGGGCCGAGCAGGTGGCCAAGGAGAAGCGCCGCGAGCGCACGGTCCGCATCGTCGGTGCCATCGGCGTGGTCGTCGTGGTCCTGCTCATCATCGGACTCGCGGTCGTCGTGCCGCGCCTGTCGGGTGACTCCTCCGCCAACGGGGGCACACCTATGCCGGCACCCGATCCCAACGCCGCTGTGCCCACGGGCGTCTACGGTGCCGATGGCGTCGCGCCCTGGGGAGTGCCGGTCGGTTCGGCGCCCGAGACCGCTCCGCTGCTCGAGCTCTGGGAGGACTTCCAGTGCCCCGCGTGCGGGTCGCTCGAGGAGCTCAACGGCGCGGGCATCCAAAGCCTCGCGACCGACGGCAAGGTGCGCCTGGTCTGGCGTCCGACCGCCTTCCTCGACAACAACCTGGGCAACAACTCCTCCGCGGCCGCCATCAATGCCTGGGGCTGCGCAATCGACGCCGGCAAGACGGTCGAGTACCACGACGCGATCTTCGCCAACCAGCCCACGACGGAGGGCGAGGGCTGGACCAACGAGCAGTTCACGTCCTTCGCCGAGCAGTCGGGCATCACCGGCGTGCCGCTCGAGCAGTTCAACGACTGCCTAACGAGCAACCGCTACCTCGGCTGGGCAGCCAACTCCACGCAAGCCTTCTACGACGCCAATGTCGAGGGCACCCCCCGAGGTGTGCTCAACGGCACCCCCATCGAGGGCGGTCAGCTCGCGGACCAGGCCGTCCTCGAGAAGCTCGTCGAGGAAGCGGCAGCGAAGCAATAGCGTCGCTGCCACTCGCCGACCGTGGATCTTCTCGCCTTCATCCCGAGCCCCAGTCAGGGGACCTGGAGCCTCGGCCCCATCCCCGTGCGGGCCTACGCCCTGCTCATCATCGCGGGGATCATCGTCGCGGTCGTGGTCGGCTCGCGCCGCTATGTGGCGCGGGGCGGCAGCGCGGGGGTCATCGGCGACATCGCCCTGTGGGCCGTGCCCTTCGGGATCGTCGGCGGGCGGATCTACCACGTCGTCACCGACTGGCAGCTCTACTTCGCGCCCGGCGGCTCGGGCATCGTCGGTGCGCTACGCATCTGGGATGGCGGACTGGGCATCTGGGGTGCGGTGGCGCTGGGGGGCCTCGGGGCGTGGATCGCTGCGCGACGCCTGGGAGTGGCGCTGCCGCCGATCGCCGACGCGATCGCACCCGGCATCGCGCTTGCCCAGGCCATCGGCCGCTGGGGCAATTGGTTCAATCAGGAGCTCTTCGGCGCTCCCACGACCCTGCCCTGGGGGCTGCAGATCGCACCGCAGTACCGCCCCGAGGGTTACGCCGATTTCGCCACCTTCCATCCGACGTTCCTCTACGAGTCCCTGTGGATGCTCGGGGTCGCGCTCGTGCTCATCTGGGCCGACAAGCGCTTCCGGATGGGTCACGGTCGCGTCTTCGCGCTCTACGTCCTGCTCTACTGCCTCGGCCGTGTGTGGATCGAATACCTGCGCATCGACACCGCCAACACGATCCTCGGCGTGCGCCTCAACGTCTGGACCTCGATCCTCGTCGGACTCGGTGCGCTGGCCTACCTGATCATCTCGGCCCGCCTGCGCCCCGGACGCGAGGAGGTCAGGCCACCGGAGAAGTACCTCGAGCGCGAGCGCCTGGAGGAGGCACGGGAAGCCAAGGCCGCCCCCAGGGAAGCCGCACGCGTCGTCGAGGTCGCACCCGAGAACCCCGGCGGCCCCGAGGACCCGGGCACCGCCCCACCCGCTCGCACTCCTTGACCGACGCGCCCTGATAGGGTTCCCGGCACGGGCCAACGGCGTCCCGTCCTTATCCCGCGTGGGCGGGATATCCGACGTGGAGGTGTGGGCCGTTGTCTGTGTCCCCGATGCCGTTCTCGGCATTTCCGCCTGCCCAGGGTCTCTACGACCCGGCCGCTGAGCATGACGCCTGCGGCGTGGCATTCGTGGCGACGCTCACGGGTCAGGCGTCGCACGAGATCGTGGCGATGGCTCTCACGGCACTGCTCAACCTCGATCATCGAGGGGCTTCCGGCGCAGAGCCTGACTCGGGGGATGGTGCCGGCATCCTTCTCCAGGTCCCCGATCGCTTCCTGCGTCGTGTCATCGGAGCCGAACTGCCTCCGGCGGGGGAGTACGCCGTAGGGATCGCCTTCCTGCCAGACGATGACGACGACTCGGCCAGCACCCGGCTGCGCATCGAGCAGATCGCGCGAGAGGAGGGTCTCGACGTCGTCGCGTGGCGCGACGTGCCCACCGATCCGTCGGGCCTGGGCCGGACCGCGCGCAGCGTGATGCCGCGCTTCGAGCAACTGGTCGTGCGTGCTGCGGGGGAGTCTGTGTCCGGCATCGACCTCGAGCGCCGTGCCTTCTGCTTGCGCAAGCGCGCCGAGCATGAGACCGACGCCTACTTCCCCTCCCTGTCGTGTCGCACGCTCGTCTACAAGGGAATGCTCACCACCCACCAGTTGGGTGAGTTCTTCCCCGATCTGTCAGACCCTGACATGGAGTCGGCGCTCGCCCTGGTGCACTCCCGATTCAGCACCAACACCTTCCCGTCCTGGCCTCTGGCGCATCCCTATCGACTCATCGCTCACAACGGCGAGATCAACACCGTCAAAGGCAATCGCAACTGGATGCGTGCGCGCGAAGCCATGCTCGCCTCGGAGCTCATCCCCGGCGACATCGCTCGCCTCCTCCCCATCTGCACACCCGGTGGCAGCGACTCGGCATCCTTCGATGAGGTCCTCGAGTTGCTGCACCTGGGTGGACGCTCGCTGCCGCACGCCGTGCTGATGATGATTCCGGAGGCGTGGGAGAACGACGTCGACATGGACCCTGCGCGGCGTGCGTTTTATGAGTACCACTCCACTCTCATGGAGGCATGGGATGGCCCGGCGAATGTCTCATTCACGGATGGCACTGTCATCGGCGCCGTACTCGATCGCAATGGACTCAGGCCGGGTCGATTCGAGGTGACGGACGCCGGCCTGGTGGTCCTCGCCTCGGAGGCCGGGGTCTTGGACATTGACCCCGCGCAGATCATCCGCAAGGGACGGCTCCAGCCCGGGCAGATGTTCCTGGTCGACACGCAGGCCGGCCGGATCGTCGAGGATGCCGAGATCAAGTCCGAGCTCGCGGCTGCGGCGCCGTACGCCGACTGGCTTCACGGGGGTCTGGTCCACCTCGATCTCCTGCCTGATCGCGAGCACATCGTGCATCCGACCGCCTCGGTCGCGCGCCGCCAGCAGACATTCGGCTACACCGAGGAGGAGTTGCGCCTCATCCTCGCCCCGATGGCCACTGCGGGTGCGGAACCCATCGGCTCCATGGGCACTGACACCCCCGTGGCGGCCCTGTCGGCGCGACCGCGCCTGCTCTTCGACTACTTCCAGCAGGCCTTCGCGCAGGTCACCAACCCCCCGCTCGATGCGATTCGTGAGGAGATCGTCACCTCCCTGTCCACGGTCATCGGACCCGAGGGCAATCTCCTAGAGTCGACTCCCGCGCACTGCCGCCAGGTCGTGCTGCCCTTCCCCATCATCGACAACGACGAACTCGCCAAGATTCTGCACATCAACTCCGACGGCGACCTCCCGGGATTCGCCGCCGCCAAGATCAGCGGTCTCTACGACATCGATGGCGGTGCCGCTGCCCTGGAGGGCAGGCTCGAGGAGATCTTCGGCGAGGTCGACGCCATGCTCGATGCGGGCGTGAGATTCCTCGTCCTGTCCGACCGCGATTCCACGACCGACCTCGCCCCGATCCCCTCATTGCTGCTGTGCTCGGCCGTGCACCACCATCTCGTTCGCCGCAAGACACGCACACAGGTCGCGCTCATCATCGAGGCGGGCGACGTGCGCGAGGTCCATCACGCCGCCCTCCTGGTGGGATACGGCGCGGCGGCCATCAACCCCTACCTCGCCATGGAGTCCGTCGAGGATCTGGTCTACCGCGACGTCCTGACGGGGATCGCACCGGAGAAGGCGGTGCGCAATCTCGTCAAGGCCCTGGGCAAGGGCCTGCTCAAGGTGATGTCCAAGATGGGTGTGTCGACGGTCGGCTCGTACCGT
>VGBQ01000090.1 GCA_016870425.1 Actinomycetota bacterium
GGTCACCCAGTGCCGTCACGCCGATCGTGATCGCATCGCCGCGCACAAGGTCGCCACCGACGAGTGCGGCGCCGGCCCGTGCCGACTCTTCCAGCAGGCCGGCGAGGAAGGCATCAACCCAGGCGATGGGCGTGGTCGGCGGCAGCGCAAGTGCGATGACCAATGCGGTCGGGGTGGCACCCATGGCAGCGATGTCGGCGAGGTTCTCCGCTGCGGCCTTGTGCCCGATGTCGTGGGGCTCGGACCAGTCTCTGCGGAAGTGGCGGCCCTCGACGAGCATGTCGGTCGTCACGACGACCCGGCCGTCGGCGCACGCGAGCACGGCGGCGTCATCGCCCGGGCCGACCGGCACTCCCGGGGCCTGGCCGGTCGCGGCGATGATGCGATCGACCACGGCGATCTCGCCCAGGTCCCCGACCGTCGTACCCGTCACAGCGCCTCCGCTTCCGTGGGGTGGTCACCACCCCACGGCCCATCTTCGCCCCCCGCGCGGGTGCGCCGCGCACGTGGCCACGGCGAGTCGCTACCCTGCCCGAAGGTGCGTGCAGCAATCGCGACGATCCAGGAGGCGACATGAGCGTCCAGGCCTACGTCCTCGTCCAAACCGAAGTGGGTGCCACCGCGGGCGTGCGCTCGGCCATCGCCGCCATCCCCGGCGTCGAGAGCGCCGAGGACGTCACCGGTCCCTACGACATCATCGTGCGGGTCGAGGCGCCGGGCATGGACGAGCTCGGCCGCGAGGTCCTCAGTGCGATCCAGCAGGTCGGGGGCATCACGCGCACCCTCACCTGCCCCGTCGTCCACCTGTGACCGCCCGGGCCGGCCCGACAGAGGCGGCTCCGCCGACTCGCCGGGCCCTCCTCCCCGTCGTCATCGCGGCGGCCCTGCTCACCGGCTGCGGCAGGCAGGTCGCCGTGCCCCCACCCGACCTCCCCCACGATGCCTGCACCAACGTCACCGTGCCCTCGACCGTCGCCGGAGCCGGGCAACGCCCGACCAGCGAGCCGGGCACCGCCGCCTGGGGTGAGCCGCCGATCACCTACCGCTGCGGCGTTGCCCGGCCCGCCGCTCTCACGCCGACAGCCAGGCTGCTGGATGTCAACGGCATCGGATGGCTCCCGATCGACGGCCAGGGGGGCACTGGCTTCATCGCAGTGACCTGGCCATTGGACACCTCACCCGCCTACGTGGAGGTCCTCGTGCCGCAGGAGTACGCCGCCCCGGCCGATGTGCTCATCGACATCTCGGCAGCCCTGGCATCAGCGGGTGGTTAGCCCTGGCGCCGGGCTCGCGCGTCAGCGGAGGCCCGTCCCGCGGCGCAGGGCGTCGGCGATGAGCATGTCGATCACGGTGGCGTAGTCCATGCCACTTGCGGCGCACATGCGCGGGAAGAGGGAGATGGGTGTGAAGCCGGGCATGGTGTTGACCTCGTTGATCAGCACGGAGTCAGAGCTCACGAAGAAGTCCACGCGCGCGAGGCCCTCGCAGTCCAGGGCCTGGAACGCCTCGACTGCAAGCCCGCGCACCTGCTCCTCCACGTCGGCGGGAAGGTCCGCCGGCACGATGAGCTCCGCGGCATCGTCGAGATACTTCGCCTCGAAGTCGTAGAACTCGTGGGGACCGCGCACGATGATCTCCGCGCAGCGCGTGGCCCGCGGGATCCCGGATGCGTCGACGATGACGGCGCACTCGATTTCGCGCGCCTGAGCGACGGCCGCCTCGACGATGACCCTGGGATCCCAGGAGCGTGCCTCGGCAATGGCCGCATCCAGCAGCGACGGCTCGGCGACCTTGGTGATGCCGACGGAGGATCCGGCCCGGGCGGGCTTGACGAACACCGGGTATCCGAGTTGGGCAACGCGCTCGCGCACCGCCTCCGGGTGTGTCTCCCACTGCGCGGACGTGACCACGGCACTGGGTCCCACCGGGAGCCCCGCTGCGGCGAGCAATGCCTTCATGTGCCCCTTGTCCATGGCGGCGGCCGACGCGAAGACGCCGGATCCGACGTAGGGAATCCCGGCCATCTCCAGCAGGCCCTGGACCGTGCCGTCTTCGCCCCAGGGGCCGTGGAGCACGGGAAAGACCACGTCGACGCCTCGGATGGCGTCCGGGGCGTTGACCCCCGTGACCGGCTCGGGGAGGAGCACCGCAGACTCTCCGGTGTCGGCGACGGCGGGCAGCGCACCCGGGGCCGCAGCGGCGATCCCCGCAGGGTCGGCGTTCACGCGCATCCAGCGTCCGTCGGGGAGGATGCCGACGGTCGTGACGTCGTAGCGGCCGGGATCGAGTGCGCGCAGGATCCCGGCGGCGCTGAGGCAGGAGATCGCGTGCTCGCTGCTGCGACCCCCGAAGATCACCAGGACCCGTACGCGTCCCGAGGCACTCGCCGTCACGTCCGCGACGTTAGTGCCCGGCTATCGCGTTAGGGTCGGCGCCATGCCGGAGCACCCCGAGTCCCCCTGGTCCGTCGAGACGCAACTGGTCCACGCCGGGCGCCCACCGGCGCAGCCGGGCAACCCGGTCAACTACCCCGTCGAGCTCTCCTCGACCTACCACGCCGGTGGTGAGGTGGAATACGCCCGCGACGGCACGCTCGGAATGCGCTCGCTCGAGGAAGCCGTCGGACCGCTCGAGGGTGGTGAGGCCGTGGCCTTCGCTTCCGGCATGGCCGCGGCGAATGCGATCGTGGACCTCTTGCCCGCGGGTGCCGTCGTCGTGGCCGCGGAGTTCACCTACACGGGCGTGGCTCTGCGCCTACGCGAACTCGATGGTCGCGGCATCATCTCGCTGCGCCGGGTGGATATCGCCGACACCGAGGCCGTCATCGCGGCACTGCGGGGCGCGGACGCACTATGGATCGAGTCCCCCACCAATCCGATGATGGAGGTCGCGGACATCCCCGCGATCAGCGCGGCTGCGCACGCCGTCGGTGCGCTCGTGGTCTGCGACAACACCTTCGCCACCCCTCTCGGCCAACGCCCCCTGGATATGGGCGCCGACATGGTGCTGCATAGCGGCACGAAGGCCATCGGTGGCCACTCCGACTGCCTCCTGGGCCTGGCGATCACGGCTGATCCCGAGCGCGCGACAGCACTCCGGCTGCGACGCACCCTGCTGGGCGCGGCCCCGGGCGCACTGGAGTGCTATCTCGTGCTGCGCGGGCTGCGCACCCTGGGCCTGCGCCGGGCGCGCTCCCAGGCCAGCGCCCAAGTGATCGCCGAGCGTCTCGCGGCGCACCCGGCCGTCACGCGCGTGCGCTACCCCGGACTCCTGGGTGATCCCGGATACGACCGATGCGCCCGTCACATGTCCGGTCCGGGCTTCATGATGGCCATCGAGGTCGCAGGGGGTGCGGACGCCGCCCAGGCGGTGGCGCAGTCCACGCGGCTGTGGGTGCACGCCACCAGTCTCGGCGGCGTCGAGTCCCTCATCGAGCGCCGCCGGCGCTGGCCCGCCGAGAACCCGCGCGTGCCCGAGGGCCTCTTGCGGCTGTCCGTGGGCATCGAGGACCCCGAGGACCTGTGGTCCGATCTCGCCCGCGCACTCGACGCGCGCTAAGGCCGATCAGCCCAGTCGCGTCTCAGGCTTCGGCGCGCGCGACATGAAGGCCGTCAGCATCTCCTTGGGCTTCATGCCGTGGTGGACGACCTGCACCACCTGCTCGGTGATGGGCATGTCCACCCCGTGCCGCGTGGCTAGGTCCAGGATCGACTGACAGCTCTTGACGCCCTCGCAGGTCTGCTTGGTAGCGGCGACTGTCTCGTCGACGGTGAGCCCCGAGCCGAGATTGACCCCGAAGGTCCGGTTGCGCGACAGGGGTGACTGACAGGTGGCGATGAGATCCCCTACGCCGGCCAGTCCCATGAAGGTGAGGGGATCGGCCCCGAGTGCGGTGCCCAGACGCGCCATCTCCGCCAGGCCGCGCGTGATGAGCGCCGCCTGGGAGTTCTCGCCGAAGCCGAGACCCGAGGCCATGCCATTGGCGAGTGCGATGACGTTCTTCACCGACCCGCCCACCTCGACGCCCACGACATCGGTCGTCCAGTAGGCACGGAAGTAGTCCGTCGTGCAGGCGTCCTGCAACCGCTGGGCACTCTCGCGATCCGAGCAGGCGACCGTTGTCGCCGCGGGCTGGCGCAGGGCGATCTCTCGGGCAAGATTGGGTCCGGAGACCACCGCGACGCGCGCGGGTGGCAATGCGGCGACTTCCTCGATGACCTGGCTCATGCGCAGCGTCGTACCGATCTCGATGCCCTTCATCAGGCTGACCAGCACACTTCCGGGCGCCAGGTCATCGCGCCACCGAGCAAGGTTGTCGCGCAGCGACTGGGCGGGTACGGCGAGCACCACCAGGGGAGCGCCATCGAGGGCCTCGCGCTCGTCGGTGGTTGCCCGCAGGCCGGAGGGCAGGCGGATCCCCGGGTGGTAGCGCTCGTTGACGTGGTCGTTGTTGATCTGCCGCGCCACTTCCTCCTCGCGGCTCCACATGAGGACATCCCCTCCGGCGTCGGCAAGGACCATCGCAAAGGCGGTCCCCCACGATCCGGCTCCCATGACGGCGACTCGACTCATGCGGCTTCCCCTCGACTCACGTGCTCTTGATCGTGGCGCACCTCGCGGAGCAGGTCGGTGATGGCTGCCATCACGCGGTCCGTTGCCTTGCGCAGCGTCTCAGCGTCGGGCTCTCCGCTGCTCCGCAGGTCGTCGAGCTCGACCGGTCGCCCGATGAGCACATGCATGGTCTTGCGCGGGAAGGCCTTGAACTCCTTGCGGTAGGGACGCATGACCTCCTGCGCACCCCAGTGAGCCATGGGGATGACGGGCACCCCCGCGGTCAGCGCGATCCGCGCCGCGCCCGTCTTGGCGGCCATGGGCCACAGGTCGGGATCCTTCGTGATGGTGCCTTCGGGATAGACGACGACACACTCCCCTGCCGCAGCGGCATCGACCGCGGCCTGGACCGCGACGGCAGCATCCTTGGTGCCACGCACCACCGGGATCTGACCGGCATTGCGCATGACCCAGCCCACGACCGGGACGCGGAAGAGTGCGTCCTTGGCCAGGAATCTGGGCACGCGGTTGTTATCCCACAGGACGTGTGAGATGACGATGGGGTCGAACCATGAGAGGTGATTGGCGGCGAGCACCATGCCGCTGTCGACGTCGAGATGCTCGGTCCCCCGCCAGTCGCGACGCGTGATGATCACCATGAAGGGCCGCAGGATCACGGCGGCCATGCGGTAGGCGAAGCCCAGCCGGTCGCTCCTCGTCACCCGACTCACCTCTGCCCACCTCCCATCGCCGCAGTCTCCCAGGAGCGAGGCGCCCCTGTCATGGAGACGCACGGCCGCGCCGTGGGATGCTCGCCGGATGGACTCAGGCTGGCGCATCGTCATCCCGCTGCGCCTGAGTGACGCCAAGTCCCGGCTCTCGACCCAGACGGCACCGCGGCGCCGCGCGCTCGTGGTCGCCATGGCCCTCGATGTCCTCGCGGCAGCCACGGCCTGTCCCTCGGTGGACGAGGTGGTGCTGGTCTCGGACCCGGAGGGTATAGAGGCTGTGGCCGCCGCCGGTCTCGCCGGGGCCCGCCTGCTCGATGATCCTGGCGGGGGACTCAACGCCGCCATCCGCGCGGGGGCGACGAGCGCGTCCGGTCCGGTGGCGGCCCTCCTGGCGGACGTGCCGTGCGCGACGCCCGATGCCCTCGCCATCGCGCTGGCGGAGTGCACGGAAGGCCCGGTGATCGTGAGCGACGCCGAGGGGCTGGGCACGACACTCCTCGCGGCACGACACGTCGGCGACCTCCGCCCCCGCTTCGGCCCACGCTCGCGTGCCGCCCACGTGACCGACGGAGCCCGCGACATCCTCAACACCGTCCCCGGCGCACTCGCCGGGCTCAGGCGCGATGTCGACAGCGAGGTGGACCTGTGGGATGCGCTGCGGATCGGGGCCGGCGCCTTCACCCGCTCTGCCACCGCACACGAAGGCGGGGCCGGGCATCGCCCGACCCCGCCTTCGTGAATGCGTAGGCCTACTTCTTCTTGGCCGGAGCCTTCTTGGCCGGAGCCTTCTTGGCCGGAGCCTTCTTGGCCGGGGCCTTCTTGGCCGGAGCCTTCTTGGCCGGCGCAGCCTTCTTGGCCGGGGCAGCCTTCTTGGCCGGAGCCTTCTTGGCGGGCGCAGCCTTCTTCGCGCCGGACACGACGGCCTTGAACTCCGCACCGGGGCGGAACTTCGGAAGCTTGGTGGCCTTGATCTGCACGGTCTCACCGGTCTGCGGGTTGCGACCAGTGCGCGCCTTGCGGTCGTGGCGCTGGAAGACGCCGAAGCCGGCGAGCGCGACCTTCTCGCCGCGAGCGACAGCGCGCTTCAGCTCGTCGAGGGCCGTCTCGATGACGTTGGTGACATCGCGCTTGCTGTGTCCGAGTTGCGTGGACACCGAGTCGATGAGTTCCTGCTTGTTCACGTAAGTCCCCTCCGGAGGGAAGTCAGACCGGCCCGAGGGCCGGTAGGCCGGTCCCGCGACCGGCAGCTCCTTCACCCTAGTACGCCGCACGGCAGTCGGCAGCGCCGACCCTGGTCAGGAAACGGCTAGGCGAGGGTCGTCGGGGCGAAAGCCGGACGTGAGGACTCAAAGACCTCGATGGCATCGACGTTGTGCAGGGTGATGCCGATGTCGTCCAGGCCTTCGAGTAGTCGCCACCGGACGTAGGGATCGACCTCGAACTCGGCCGTCAGGCTTCCCGCTGAGACGGTCTGCGCATCGAGGTCGACCGTCACCTGCGTCGACGGGTCAGCCTCGATCAAGGCCCACAGACTCTCGATGACGGACTGGTCGACTACTGCGGTGAGCAGTCCGGCCTTGCCGGAGTTGCCGCGGAAGATGTCGGCGAAGCGCGATGACAGGACGACAGTGAAGCCGTAGTCCTGTAGCGCCCAGACAGCATGCTCGCGCGAGGATCCGGTGCCGAAGTCCGGTCCGGCGACCAAGATGCTCGCCCCGGCGTACTCCGGCTGATTCAGCACGAAGGCCGGGTCCTGCCGCCACGCGTGAAAGAGTGCATCCTCGAAGCCGTGCCGCGTGATGCGCTTGAGAAACTCCGCGGGGATGATCTGATCGGTGTCGACGTTGCTGCGACGCAGCGGAGCAGCCGTGCCGGTATGCCTGACAAAAGGCTCCATCGTGTCCTCCTACGCGTTGGTCAGGTCGGCAGGCGAGGCGAGATGCCCTGTGACAGCGGTCGCGGCCGCCACCTGCGGCGACACCAGGTGGGTGCGGCCACCCGGGCCCTGACGGCCCTCGAAATTGCGGTTGGACGTCGACGCGCTCCGCTCGCCGGGGGTGAGCTTGTCGGGGTTCATCGCCAGGCACATCGAACACCCCGCCCCGCGCCACTCGGCTCCCGCTTCGAGAAAGACCTCGTCCAGGCCCTCGCTCTCGGCCTGCAGTCGCACCCGTGCGGATCCGGGGACGACCAGCATGCGGACGTCATCTGCCACCTTGCGTCCGCGAAGGATGTCTGCCGCGGCGCGGAGGTCCTCGATGCGGCCATTGGTGCATGACCCGAGGAAGACCGTGTCGATGCGCACGTCCCGCAGCGGCATGCCCGGGGTGAGATCCATGTATTCCAGTGCTCGCTCGATGGCGACCCGATCGACCTCGTCCACGGCGTCCTCGGGCGACGGCACCGTGGCCGAGAGCGGCAGACCCTGCCCCGGATTGGTGCCCCAGGTGACGAAGGGGCTGAGCGCGCCGGCATCGATCACGACCTCGGCGTCGAAGGTCGCGTCGTCGTCCGTGGCGAGCGACCTCCAAGAGGCGACCGCCGCATCCCAGTCATCTCCCCGGGGCGCGTGGTCACGACCCTCGAGGTAGGCGAAGGTGGTCTCGTCGGGGGCGACCATGCCGGCGCGCGCGCCCGCCTCGATCGACATATTGCACAGGGTCATGCGGCCTTCCATCGACAGGCCCCGCACGCCCTCTCCGCGGTATTCGAGCACGTATCCCTGCCCGCCGCCGGTGCCGATGCGCGCGATCACGGCGAGGATGAGGTCCTTGGCCGTGACCCCGTCGGGCAGTGGGCCGTCGACGGTGATCGCCATCGTCTTGAAGGGCTTCAGGGGCAGCGTCTGGGTGGCCAGCACATGCTCGACCTCACTCGTGCCGATGCCGAAGGCCAGCGCGCCGAACGCACCGTGGGTCGAGGTGTGCGAGTCGCCGCAGACCACCGTCATGCCAGGCTGAGTGAGCCCGAGTTGCGGGCCGACGACGTGCACGATGCCCTGCTCGGCGTGGCCGAGCGAGTAGAGCGGCACCCCGAACTCCGCGCAGTTCTTGCGCAGCGCCTCGACCTGGGCGCGGCTCACCGGGTCGGCGATGGGCTTGTCGACGTCCACGGTGGGGATGTTGTGGTCCTCGGTGGCGATGGTCAGGTCGGGGCGGCGGACGACGCGACCGGCCGCACGCAGGCCATCGAATGCCTGGGGGCTGGTCACCTCGTGGACGAGGTGGAGGTCGATGTAGAGCAGGTCAGGCTCGCCCTCGGCACGGCGCACGACGTGCGCGTCCCAGACCTTCTCGGCCAGCGTCTTGCCCATGTGCACTCCTTAGGGGGTGGCCTAAGGGTAACGACGCAATGAGGACGGCCCGACGCCCGGGGAGGTGCCCAGCCCCGGGATGGTGCTGAAGCCGCGATCCGCGCACGGACTATCCGATGATCGGGTCCATCGCAGCGGATGTGCCCGATGCGGATGCGCTTCCTTCCCCTGGCTTGCGATTTCGGGTCTGCTGATGCCGGAAAGTGCAAGCCGGAGGAGTGAAGCGGTCGACAGCGCCTCCAGCCCCCCGTGCTCCGCCCGCTGCTGACAGACACCAGATGGCTCGACACGATGGGCGTCCCCCTGAACGCGCGAAGTCGCGGGACACCATGGCGATGTCCCGCGACTTCGGTCGCGTAGCCCCGACGGGATTCGAACCCGCGCTACCGCCTTGAGAGGGCGGCGTGCTAGGCCGCTACACAACGGGGCCGTGCGGCACATGAGAGAGCATGTGCACTCGCTGGGGTACCAGGACTCGAACCTAGACTAACTGAACCAGAATCAGTTGGGCTGCCAATTACCCCATACCCCATGGGCGCCTCCCGGCAGGGCGCCGAGCGACCCGGAGAGTGTACCCGAGCGCGAGGTGGCGACTCTCAGCCGGTGCGCGCGGCCGACAGTCGTCGCAGCGTCTCCTCGCGACCGAGGATCTCCATCGACTCGAAGAGAGGCGGTGACACGCGCCTGCCCGTGACGGCGATGCGCACCGCCCCGAAGGCCACCTTGGGCTTGAGCCCGAGGCCGTCAATGAGAGCACCTCGCAGCGCCTGCTCGATCGGCTCCGCCGCCCACTCCCCCAGGCCCGTGAGCGCATCGGTGGAGGCAGCGAGCACACGCTGGGACTCCTCGTCGGCGACTGACTGCTCGGGGTCGATGGCGAAGTCCGCAGGGTCGACGAAGAGGAAGCCGAGCATGCCCTCCGACTGGGCCAGGGTCTCCATGCGCTCTTGCACGAGAGGCGCGGCGAGCGCCAGGATCTCGCGCTGACGCGCTGTGGGCGGGTCAGCGAGGAGGCCGGCCCGCTGGAGGAAGGGCACGACGCGCTCCCCGAACTCCTCGGGCGAGAGCGACCGGATCCAGTCGCCGTTGATGGCGGTGCACTTCTTGAGGTCGAAGCGGGCCGGGTTGGGGCTCACGCGGGAGATGTCGAAGGCCTCGGCCATCTCGCGCATGGAGAAGAACTCCCGGTCCTCTCCCATCGACCAGCCCAGGAGGGCGAGGTAGTTGAGCAGCGCCTCGGGCAGGTAGCCCTCCTCGCGGTACATCAGCAGCGCGGACTCGGGGTCGCGCTTGGACAGCTTCTTGTTGCCCTCGCCCATGACATAGGGCAGATGGCCGAATCGGGGCGTGCTGCCGTCGCCGACGCCGATGTCGGCTAGGGCGGCGTACATCGCCAACTGGCGCGGCGTGGAGGACAGCAGGTCCTCGCCACGCAGGACATGCGTGACGCGCATGAGCGCGTCGTCGACCGGATTGACGAGGGTGTAGAGCGGATCGCCATTGGCGCGCACGATGACGTAGTCGGGCACATGCTCGCTGGCGAAGGTGAGA
>VGBQ01000091.1 GCA_016870425.1 Actinomycetota bacterium
CGTCGGCGGTGAGCTCGTGGCCGGCCTCCTGGACGGCCGCGAAGAATGCCGAGAAGAGGGGGTTCTCGACCTGCCCGCGCTCCAGGATGAGCGGGCCGTCCTTGCCGCGCCACTCGTCGGCGCCGGCCTGGCAGTCCTCCATCTTCTTGAAGTACGGCAGGCAGTGGGCGTAGTCCCAGGTCTCCATGCCCGGGTCGGATGCCCAGCGCTCGTAGTCCAGCGGGTTGCCGCGCTGGAAGATCATGCCGTTGATGCTGCTCGACCCGCCGAGGATCTTGCCGCGGCCGTGATTGACCCTGCGCCCGTTCATGTGGGGCTCCGGCTGGGAGGCGTACATCCAGTCGTAGAGCGGGTTGCCGATCGGGAAGGTCAGCGCGGCGGGCATGTGGACGTAGACGTCGAAGGGGTAGTCAGGGCGTCCCGCCTCGAGGAGGAGCACCGTGGTGGAGGGGTCCTCGCTCAACCGCCCGGCGAGCGCCGATCCCGCTGATCCCCCGCCGACGATGATGTAGTCGTAACCCCTGGGCATACCCGCAACCCTAGGCGATACGCGCGAGTCAGTCCCCGAGTTCCGCGCGACGGCGGACGACGTACTCCTCGAGTTCGGCGCGAATCGCGTCGTCGAGCGGGGGCTGCTCGTAGTCCGCGAGCTTCTGCTCGTAGATCTCCTTCGCGCGCTCCACCGCGTCGCGGCCACCGAGGCGCATCCAGCGCTCGAAGTTGTCCGAGTTCCACAAAAAGGGGCGGTAGAAGCACGTGCGGAAGCGCTCCATCGTGTGCTCCGCGCCGAGGAAGTGACCGCCGGCACCGACCTCCTCATGGGCACCGAAGGCAAGCTCCTCCTCGCTGAAGTCCACCGGCGTGAATTGCTTCTGGAGGGACTCGAGCATCTGTACGTCGATCACGTACTTCTCGTAGCTCGCCACGAGGCCGCCCTCGAGCCAGCCCGCGGTGTGCATCACGAAGTTGGTGCCCGCGAGGAAGGTGGGCAGCATCGTCATGAGCGACTCGAAGGCCGCCTGCGCGTCGGGCGTCTGGGAGGAGTTGAGGCCGCCGCCTGTGCGGAAGGGCAGGCCGAAGTGGCGCGCGATCTGCCCGGTGCACAGCAGGCCGATCGCGGACTCGGGTGTGCCGAACTGCGGCGACCCCGACTGCATGTCGATGTTGGACAGGAAGCTGCCGAAGACGACCGGTGCGCCCGGTCGGATGAGCTGCGTGAGCGCGATGCCGGTGAGAGTCTCGGCCATCTGCTGCGCGAGGGTCGCGGGGATGGACACCGGCGACATGGCGCCCATGAGCAGGAAGGGCGTGAGGATCACCGGCTGCATCGCCTTGGCGTATTCGAACTGCGCCTCGAGCATGCGGTCGTCCCAGCGCAGCGGCGAGTTGCAGTTGATGAGGGAGATGGACGTCGGGGTCTTCTCGATCGACTCACGGCTGCCGAAGAGGATCTCGCTCATGCGGATCGTGTCGAGGGCGCGCGTGCCGCTCACGACGTTGCCCATGTAGATCTTGTCCGTGAGGGTCATCGCGGCGTAGAGCATGTCGAGGTGACGCGAGTCCAGCGGTGCATCGCTGGGCTCGCACACAACGCCGCCGACGCTGTCCATGGCTGAGAAGGACTGGGCGAGCTTCGCGAAATTGCGGTAGTCCTCCATCATCGCATCGCGGCGTACGTCGCCCTGGCGCACGAACGGCGGGCCGTAGACGCTCGAGAAGACCATCGAGTTGCCGCCGATGTGCACGGTGTTGGCGGGGTTGCGTGCCTGGATGTCGAACTCGCGCGGGGCCTTCGCCACCTGCTCGAGGACGAAGTCGGGGTCGAAGAAGACCTTGTCGCCGTCGGTGCGCATGCCCGCGGCCGCAAAGAGCTCGACAGCCTCGGGCTTCATGAACTCGATGCCCAGCTCGGAGACGATCCGGCGCCAACCCTTGTCCAGGACGGCCATCGATTCCTCGGAGAGGATTTCGTAGCGCGGCATCGTGTTCTCGAACATCGACTCTCCCGATTCGCCGTGGCCCCGTGCGTGGCCGGATTCGCCTTGACCGCTTGGTCCAGCGATCCTACACTCCAGTTTTGGGATTCAAGTTCCATATCGTGAAACTCTGGTGAGCGACCTGCAGGAGGGACGCGCGTCATGGCCGGACCGGTCGGCACGCAGGCGGTGGACCGCGCTTCCGCGGTGCTCACGGCCGTCCTCGGCTCAACCGATCCCGTGACCTTCGCCGACCTCATCGCGCGCACCGGCCTGCCCAAGAGCACGCTGTCGCGTCTGACCACGAGCCTGGAGCGCAACGGACTCCTCCAGCGCACCGCGGCGGGTGCGTGGCAGCCCGGCACGGCCATCACCGACTACGCACTCTCCGTCCGGCCGGAGGACGACCTGCTGCGCATCGCGCAGCCCTTCCTCGACGCGCTCGGCGAGCAGACAGGCGAGACGGTCAACCTCGCCGTGCCGCTCGCGGGTGAGGTGCGCCAGGTCGCGCAGGTCGACTCGACCTACCTCCTCGGCGCCGTCAACTGGCTCGATCGGCCCGTGCCCTTCCACTGCAGTGCGCTCGGTCGCGTCTTCCTGGCCCACGGCACGCCACTCCCACCCGGCCGCCTGCCCAAGCTCACCGAGCGCACCATCACCTCACGCGCCGAATTGGCCAACGCCCTTCAGCGCGTCCGAGCCGAGGGCGTCGCTGTGGTGGATTCCGAGCTCGAGCCCGGCCTGGTCGCGGTCGCAGCCCCCATCCGCTCAGCCGACGACACCGTCGTCGCCGCTGTCTCCGTCTCCGGTCCCAGCGTCCGCCTGACCGGGCGGGAGATCCCCGCGGTCGCTCGGGCTGTCCGCGCCACGGCCGAGGACATCGCAGCCGCGCTCAGCCCATCACGCACGGCCATCCCCACCCCCACCGCACGAAAGGCAGGAGCGGCATGACTCCCGACGAGATCCTCAAGGGGCTCTACGACGAGACCATGGTGGGCAACAAGCCCGCCGTTCTCGAACTCACCCAGGAGGGCATCGACAGCGGCCTGCCTCCGGAGCGCATGCTCTTCGAAGCCCTCATCCCCTCCCTCGAAGAGGTGGGTGCGCGCTTCGAGCGCGGCGACTGGTTCGTCCCCGAGATGCTCATCGCCGGCAAGGCGATGGCCGGTGCCCTCGACCTCCTGCGCCCCCTCCTCGCGCAGGGCGGCGTGGAGAGCGTTGGCACCTTCCTCATGGGTACGGTCAAGGGCGACGTGCACGACATCGGCAAGAACCTCGTCAACATCATGCTCGAGGGTGCGGGCTTCACCGTGATCGATCTCGGCGTGCAGGTGCCACCGGAGAAGTTCGTCGCCGCCATCGAGGAGCATCAGCCCGACATCGTAGGCATGTCGGCCTTTCTCACCACCACCATGCCGATGTTCAAGGCCAACATCAACGCGATCGAGAAGGCCGGCCTGCGCGACAAGGTCGTCATCATGGTGGGCGGCGCGCCCGTGACCCAGGAGTACGCCGACGTGTGCGGTGCCGACGGCTACGCCGCCGATGCCGCCACCGCCGTGCGCAAGGCCAAGGACTTCGTCGCCGCCAAGCGAGCGGGCTAGCCGTGCCGAAGCTCCTCCCTCTCCTCGAGGATGTGGTCAAGAAGCCGGTGTGGGACTGCCGGATGTGCGGCCAGTGCGTGCTGCACTCCACCGGCATGACATGCCCCATGACCTGCCCCAAAACCCTGCGCAACGGGCCGTGCGGGGGCGTCCGCGAGGACGGCAACTGCGAGGTCAAGCCTGAGATGCGCTGCATCTGGGTCAAGGCCGAGGAGCGCTCGCACTCCCCGCTGAACCCGCACCTGTGGGAGGAGGAGTTCAACGACCTGCGTCCGCCGGTCGACAACCGGCTCAAGGGCACCTCGTCGTGGCTCAACCTCGCCACCGGGCGGGATCGGCGTACGCCGGCTGGCTGGCAGGGCGTCGCGCGCGAGCGTCACTCCGCCGTGCCGGGGGCGAGCATGGTCGAGATCGACGAGCCCACCATGCTCCCCGAGGGCTTCCACTCATGAGCCGGCTGTCGACCCTCATTGAGGAGGGCACGCGCCCCGTCGTCACCGCGGAGTTCCCCAGCATCGACGGCGGCGGCCTGGCCGCGGTGGAGAAGGCTGCCGACGAGCTGCGCCCCTTCGTCGACGCGGTCAACGCCACCGACAATCCGGCGGCGCATGCGCATGCCTCCAACACCTCGATCGCGATCGCGATGTCGCAGTTCGGGCTCGAGCCGATCATGCAGGTGGTCTGCCGCGACAAGAACCGCATCGCCATGCAGGCCGACATCATGGGCGCGAGCCTCTTCGGCATCGAGAACGTCGCCTGCCTCACCGGTGATGACGTCACCGCCGGCGACGAGCCCGAAGCGCGCAGGGTCTTCGATCTCGACAGCACCCAGCTCGTCAAGGTCGCGAGCGGTCTCGCCGAGGGCTACTACCTCTCCGGCCGCGCGATCAAGGCGCCGCCAAACCTCTTCGTCGGAGCGGTGGAGAACCCCTTCGCTCCCCCGCTGGACTACCGCGTGCTGCGCGCACTCAAGAAGGCGGAGGCCGGCGCGCGCTTCCTGCAGCTCCAGATCGGCTACTACCCCGAGCGACTCGAGGCCTTCGTCCGCGGCTGCGTCGACGCGGGAGTCACCCGCACGACCGCGCTCCTCCCGACCGTCGTGCTCACCAAGTCGGCCAAGGCGCTGTCCTTCATGGACGAGTCGGTGCCGGGCATCTCCATCCCCGCCAACATGATCGCGCGCGTCGCGGGCGCGGGGGACAAGGACGCGATCGCGGAGGAGTCCTACCAGCTCACCCTCGAGCTCAGCCGCCATGCACTCTCACTGCGGGGCGTATCCGGCATCCATCTCACCGACTTCCGACATGACGGTTCCCTCGAGCGCCTAGTGCGCGACCTGGGCATCGGTCCAGCCTTCGACCCGGTGGCGACCGCCACGGGGACCACCTCAGGCACCACCTCGGTATAGGAGTCCCATGCACACCGTCCTTCGCTCCGCGACCGCCAGCGTCACCATCGGGCCGGACCAGCCCTTCTGCATCATCGGCGAGCGCATCAACCCGACGGGGCGCAAGAAGTTCCAGGAGCAGTTGCGCGTGGAGGACCTGTCGGCCGTCGAGGTCGACGTCGCCCAGCAGATCGCGGGCGGTGCCATGATGCTCGACGTCAACATGGGCGCCCCGCTCGTCGACGAGGTCAAACTGCTCGGCGACGCCGTGCGCCTGGTGCAGTCCCTCACCGACGTGCCCCTGTGCATCGACTCCTCCGTCGTCGAGGCGCTCGAGTCCGGCCTCGCGGCGTACGAGGGCAAGGCCCTGGTCAACTCCGTCACCATGGAGCGCGAGCGCATCGAGCTCATCCTCCCGCTGGTCAAGAGGTACGGCGCTGCCGTGATCGCGCTGCCCAATGACGAGGAGGCGATCCCGGAGGATCCGCACCGCCGCCTCGAGCTCGCCAAACAGCTCGTCGGCATCGCGACCGACGAATACGGCATCCCGATCGAGGACATCGTTGTCGACCCGCTGGCCATGCCCATCGGCGCCGATCACACGCTGGCGATGAAGACTATGGAGGCCATCCACCTCATCTCGACCGAGATCGGTGTCAACACCACGCTCGGCGCCTCCAACGTGTCCTTCGGCATGCCTGACCGTCACACGCTCAACGCGGTCTTCCTGCCCATGGCGATGAAGGCCGGTCTCACCAGCGCGATCATGGACGCCCGCACCCCGCAGATCGTCACGGCCGTCAAGGGCGCCGACCTCATGATGGGCAACGACGAGTGGGGTGCCACCTGGATCGCGGCGCACCGTGCCAAGCAGGCGGCCACACAGGCGGCGGAAGCAGCCGCTCAGGCATGACCGCCATCGAGGACGCCCCCAGCGGCCCGGCGCGCGTAAGCCTCACCTTCCTGCCCGCGGGCAAGTCGGTGCGCGTGCCGAGCGGCGTGAGCGTCTTCGATGCCGCCTTGTGGAACGGCGTGCCCGTCGACTCCACCTGCGGCGGCCACGGCACATGCAAGAAGTGCAAGGTCCGCGTCATCGACGCATCGCTTCCGATCAGCGCGCTCGATGAGCGGGCCTTCAGCGCGGAGCAGCTCGGGCAGGGCTGGCGCCTGGCCTGCATGGCCACGGCGACCCGCGATCTCGAGGTTGACGTGCCGGAGCTCACGACCCGCCCCAAGGCGGCCACTGTGGGTGTCGGCCGCCAGGTGATCCTGCGTCCGGCGGTGCAGAAGCGCTTCCTCACGCTCGAGGACGCCACGCTGTCCGACCAGCGCACGGACGTGGAGCGAGTGCTCGCGGCGATCGACGACCTCGAGCTCCGCGTCGACCCGCATGTGCTGCGCACGCTCGGCCGCACGCTGCGGTCCGCCAACTGGCAGGTCACCGCGGTCATCGTCGGCACCGACCTCATCGCGGTCGAGCCGGGCGACACGACCGGGGCGGCCTACGGCGTGGCCTATGACCTGGGCACGACGACAGCCGTAGCCACCCTCATGGACCTCACCACGGGCGCACCGATCGCCGTCGCCTCGATGCTCAACAAGCAGCAGCCCTTCGGTGCCGACGTCATCAGTCGCATCAGCTCGACCATGCTCGATCCCGAGTCACTCCCCAAGCTCCAGGAGCTCGCTCAGGCCACGCTGGACGAGTTGACGCAGGACGTGTGCGCGCAGGCGGGCGTCGATCCGTCATCGGTCTACGAAGTGGCGCTGGCGGGCAATGCCACGATGGCGCAGCTCATCCTCGGCATCGACCCCGAGCCCCTCGGCGTCGCGCCGTTCATCCTCGCGACCGCGTCGTACGCCGACCTGCTGGCCGCCGACCTCGGCGTGCACGTGCATCCGCGGGCGCGCGCGATGCTCTTTCCCCATCTCGGCGCCTACGTCGGCGGCGACATCATCGCCGGTGTGCTCGCGGCCGGCATGGACCGCGACAAGCGACTGCGCCTCTTCATCGACATCGGCACCAACTGCGAGATCGTCCTCGGCAACGGCGAGAAGCTCATGTCGACCGCGGCCCCCGCCGGCCCGGCCTTCGAGGCCGCGTCGATCCGCTGCGGCATGCGCGCAGCGCCCGGTGCGATCGAGGTCGTCGCCATCGGCGACGCGGGGATGACCCTCCAGGTCATCGACGACGCCCCTCCCGTGGGCATCTGCGGATCCGGCCTCGTCGATGCCATCGCCGAGCTCGCCCGTGTCGGCCTCCTCGACTCCTCCGGTCGCTTCCTCTCCGACGAGCGGATCGCGGAGCTTCGCCCCGATCTCGCCGATCGCTTCGTAGAGCGTGATGGCGAGCGCCTCTTCGTGCTGGCCACGGCGGCGGAGTCGGGCAATGGCTCTGACGTCGTGCTCAGCCAGCGCGACGTGCGCGAGTTGCAGTTCGCCAAGGCCGCGATCTCGACCGGGTGGAAGTTGCTGCTGGAGGAGTTCGGCGTGGAGGAGTCCGAGATCCAGCAGGTGCTGCTCGCGGGATCTTTCGGCACCTACCTCTCGGCACGCAGCGCCGTCGGCATCGGCCTGGTGCCGAGCATCCCCGTGATGCGCATCGTGAGCGCGGGCAATGTCGCGGGCGAGGGCGCCAAGATGGCACTCCTGTCGGACTCCGAGCGGCACGGTGCGCGGGCCCTGCTCGACGAGATCCACTATGTCGAGCTGTCTGATCGCACCGACTTCAACGACCGGTTCGTCGATGAGCTCGCCTTCCCCTAGGGCGCCAAGCGCAACGGCTCCGCCGCTCCGCCGGCGCCTCCGTAAGGCACTCATCCTCTGCGGTGCGCTCAGCGCCGATGCTTCGGCATGGATCGAAGAGTCCGGCGCCGACGTCGCGATCCATCCACTGCCACCCCTGCTGCACAACCGGCCCGAGCGCATCGCGCCCGAGGTCGAACGACTCATGCTTGAGTTGCGCGAGCGCTACGACGAGATCGCGATCGGCTACGCCGACTGCGGCACTCACGGCGCTCTCGACGAGGTGTGCGAGCGCCTCGGCGTGCGCCGACTGCCAGGCCGGCACTGCTACGACATCTACGCGGGCGAACAAGAGATGACGGCGATCTGGGAGGCCGAGCCCGGAACCTACGTGCTCACCGACTTCCTCGTGCTCTCGTTTGACCGCGTGGTCTGGCGCGAACTCGGGCTCGACCGCTATCCCGAACTGCGGGACGACTACTTCCGCCACTACGCGCGGGCGGTCTGGCTCGCGGGCCGACGTACCCCTGACATGGAAAGGGCAGCCGAGCGTGCCGCCGAGCGCCTGGGCCTGCCGCTGGAGATCATCGACGCCCCTGGAGGGCTCAATCCCTCCTTGGGGAATCTGATGTACAACTCCCCGCGGAACTGATATATCTATGCCGTGACCTCGGCTGCTGTCGTCTACCCCGTCCTCGGGGAGCCCCTCTCGCAGTCCGAGCTTGCCTACCGCGAGATCCGGGCCCTGATCGTCACCCTGGAGCTCCCTCCGGGCTCCCTGCTCAGCGAACCCGAACTCCAAGAGCGGCTCGGCCTCGGCCGCACCCCCGTCCGCGAGGCCCTGCGCACTCTCGCGCATGAGCGGCTCGTCGAGGTCTACCCGCGGCGCGGGATGTTCGTGGCTGCGCTCGACCCGCGCGACCTCGCGGCGCTGTCGGAGGTGCGGGAGCAGCTCGAGCCCTTCGCGGCGCGCCTGGCCGCGGAGCGGCGTACCGACGAGGACCTCGAGGTCATCGACGAGCTCATCGCCGACCTCGACGCCGCGGCGGTCGCGCCCGACATGCACAGGCTTATCGAGCTCGACCAGCGGATCCACCACCACATCTACCGATGCGCCCACAACGACTTCGTCCAGGACGTGTGCGACCAGCACTACATGCACGCCCTGCGGATCTGGTTCCTCGCCCTGGACCGGGTGAGCCACCTCGGCGATGCCGTCGCCGAGCACCGAGACCTGCTCGTCGCCATCCGCGAGGGTGACGTCGAGCGCGCCGCCGCAGTCATGTCCTCCCATGTCACCGGCTTCGAAGCTGAAGTCCGACGAGCCATCTGAAGCACGACCAGTCCCATCGAGAGGAAGAAGAACGATGAGCAACCTGCCGAGCAAGGCCAAGTGCGTCGTCATCGGCGCCGGCATCGTGGGCAACTCCGTCGCCTACCACCTGGCCCGCCTGGGCTGGCGCGACATCGTCCAGATCGACAAGGGCCCGCTGCCCAATCCCGGCGGGTCGACCGGACACGCGTCCAACTTCATCTTCCTCGTCGACCACAACAAGGAGATGGCCCAACTCACGCTCGACAGCCTCAAGCAGTACAAGGAGCTCGACACGTTCTTCGAGTCCGGTGGCATCGAGGTCGCTCGCACCCCCGAGCGCATGCAGGAGCTCACCCGCCGCATCACCTCCGGCAAGTCCTGGGGCATCGAGGACATGAGCCTGCTCACTCCCGATGAGGTCAAGGAGATGGTGCCCTTCGTCGACGAGACCGTCATCCTCGGCGGCTTCTACACCAAGGGCGTCGGCGTCTGCGACTCACTGCGCGCCGGCACCCTCATGCGCGAGAAGGCGATCGAGATGGGCGCCCTGCAGTCCTTCGCCAATGTCGAAGTCAAGGACCTCACCGTCGAGGACGGCCACATCAAGTCCGTCGTCACCGACCAGGGGACGATCGACGCCGACTACGTCGTCATCGCCACCGGCTGCTGGAGCCGCCAGCTCGCGGCCATGGCTGGTGCCCAGATCCCGCTCACGCCCGCCGTCCATCAGATGAAGGACATCGGCCCCGTTGCGAGATTCGCCGACGCCAAGGGCGACCTGGAGTACCCCATCGTCCGCGACATGGACACCAACATGTACGAGCGTCAGCACGGCACGGGACTGGAGATCGGCTCCTACGCCCACCGGCCGATCCTCTACGACGCCGAGGAGATCCCCTCGAACGCCGAGGCCGCTCTCTCGCCCACGGAGTTCCCCTTCACCCCCGATGATTTCGCCGACCAGGACGAGCACGCCCTGGAACTCATGCCGGAGATCGTGGGTGACGAGGGCGCGCAGGAGAAGTACGCC
>VGBQ01000092.1 GCA_016870425.1 Actinomycetota bacterium
CATTGATGACGATCTTCATGAGGCCCGCGTCCGAGCCGGCCAGGGTGTAGTTGATCTTGCCCGGCTTCCAGAGCTTCTGGGTGAGCTGGAGCGCCGTCGGAGCCGGATGCGTGAAGAGCGCCTTGGTCTCCGTGCGCACGCCGAAATAGGAGCCCGTCGACTTCGACAACCCGGGGACCCAGGTCATGTTGAGCTTGCCCTTCTCGCCGAAGCGCTGCTTGACCATGTCCTTGTGCTGCTTGGTCATGGCAGGCTTGCACTGGCCCTGCTCGAGGACGTTCTGCTTGTAGTTGGCAATCACGCCCTGCAGGCCGCTGTCCGACCGGGCACCGGCCCAGTCGATCCGCGTCCAGATGGAGATGACGTTCTTCGAGCCCTTGGCGTTGTTGGTCTTGCCGATGAACGTCTTGTTGGCGAACCGGTCGACGAGGGCATCGTCGGAGATGAAGACGTAGGGGATCGCCTTGCCAATGCGGCCGTTGACGATCTCACCTTTGACGAGGGTCTGCGCGGCCTTGACGGAGCCCACCTGCATCCAGCGCCTGCCCTCGGTGGGGTTCATCGCGATGACCTGGCCGCCCTGTGTCGTGAAGGTCGACGCGGGGGCCGAGGAGCTGGTGAGGTCGACAACGCCGTAGACGATCCGCGGGCCGTCGGAGGGCAGCTGGACCGACCGGGAGCCGGATGTGTAGAGAGCGGTGCACACAGGGGTGGCCGTGTTGAGGATGGTAGTGCTGCCGCCCATCTGGGCACACGGCACCGGATCCAGAGCTGCCGCAGGCAGCGCCGGGACAAGAGCGAGGACGAGGCCGGCGGCGGCCGCGCCGGCGCCGGTGAGGGTAAGTGAGCGCTTCATGGCCTCAGCCTCTCATACGGGCAGGCTCACATGCTCGTAGAGGCCGCGCACTGATTCTTGCCGATCTCGAGGGTCTCGATCTCCTCGGCCGTCGCCGTCTGACCGGCGTTCACCAGCCGGATGGTGTCGTAGAAGTCAGGAGCCGCAGGAAGGGTCGTCACGATCTCCTCGATGAAGCGCTCCATGTCCTCCACGGTCATGATGTCGGCCTCGAAGATCGTGCCCAGTGTGGTCTCCACCATGCCCCGGTCATCGATCTCCTCCATGAGTGTCCAGTGAGCGGGCATGACCTTGGTCCCACGATCCAGAGGTGCCAGACGGTCATGGATCGTGTGGAAGAGCTCCGTGGCCAGCTCGGCCGCCTTACCCGTGAGATCGGGCCGACCCAGGCCGCGGACAAAGACCGTGTCGCCGGTCAGGATGAGATGGCCCGGAATGTGGATGCAGGTGCTGCCGGGGGTGTGCCCGGGAGCCTTGATGGCGAGCACCTCGATCTGAGCGGCACCCAGATCGAGCACCGCCCCATCGGCCAGCGGGGTGTTGGGGAACGGTGTTTGCGGCCCGGAATCCTCCACCGGCACGTGGTAGGGCACCCCGAGCTCGGCAGCCATGGCCGGGCCACCGGAGATGTGGTCGGCATGGATGTGTGTGTCGACCACGTGCGTGATTGTCATGCCGTGCTGCGCCGCGAGGTCGATATACGTCTCCGGGAAGCGCGCAGGGTCGACGACGACGCACCCGTGACCGGGAGCGCCGATGAGATAGGACAGGCACGCCTTGGCGGGGCGCGCGATCTGGTAGCCGACCATGCCCTCGGGCAGACCGTCCATGGGGCGGGGCACGAGGAGTTCGGCCCACGCTGCGGTGCCGCCCTCCAGCGTGCGCACCTCAAGCCCCTCGTCCTTGAGTACGTCGATGAGGAGGTCGCTGCCATTGCCGTGCGCGCAGACCACGACGGCGTCCTCCGGGAGTTCCTGGGCGAGCGTCTCGGACTCCTCCACCGCGACCCAGATCGGGACGTTCTTCATCGGGACCGGGCGGGTGCCCTCGATCTGCCAGGTGGCGTACTCGTCCTGGTTGCGCACGTCCAGGATGTAGGGGCAGCTCCCCTCATCGATCTCGGCGTACAACTCGGCAGGGGTGATTGCTCTCGCCATGACCGGGCCACTCCTTCGCTGATTCAGCCCACATTGATATGCGCAGATGCTAATATCCTAAGCAGTCTCTGTGAAGGGGTTTGGCCAACTGGGCGGGGCACCTTGCCCCCCGGGCACCCGGACCCTTAGCGTCGTCGGCAAGCCACCGCCCCAGGTGTGAAATCAAGGAGTCGATATGAGCAGTGATCCCGACGCACCCGACAGCATGACGATCATCGCCTTCAGTGGTGACCTCGACAAGCTCTGGCCGACCTTCATCCTCAGTTCCACGGGTGCGGCCAGCGGCATGGATGTCACGGTCTTCTTCACCTTCTGGGGTCTCTTCCCCCTGGTCAAGGACGACGTGCGCATCACCGGCTACGACGCGATGACCAAGGCCCTCGCGGGCATGAATGCCCCCGGCATGAAGAAGGCCAAGCTCTCCAAGCTCAACATGGGCGGCTCGGGCGCCTGGATGATGCGCAAGGTCGCGGAGAAGAACAAGCTCGCCCCCCCGGAGGATCTCTTCGCCATGTGCCAGGAGATGGGCGTCAACCTCTGGCCGTGCCAGATGACCATGGACCTCCTGGGCGTGCAGCCCGAGCACATGGTCGAAGGGCTCGGCGAGCCCGTCGGCGCCGCCACCGCACTGCAGAAGATGGCCAAGTCAGACATCAACCTCTTCATCTAGTCCCAGCGCCCACCACATTCGATTGGAGTTCCCATGCCTGATGCAGCCAAGGTCGTCGATGCCAAGGGGCAGACTTGCCCGATGCCCGTCCTCATGACGGCCAAGGGAATCAAGGAGATCGAGAGCGGCGAGATCCTGCTGCTTGAGGTGACCGACAACGGCGCCCGCTCCGACATCCCCGCCTGGGCCACCCAGACCGGCAATGAGCTCGTCGAGTCCGAGGAGGCCGACGGCGTCATGAAGTTCTACATCCGGAAGAAGTGATCGCGTGCGCTATGGATTCGCCATCGACCAGCGGACGTGCATCGGCTGCCACGCCTGCACGGTGGCCTGCAAGACCGAGCACCAAGTCCCGGTAGGCCAGTTCCGCACCTGGGTCAAGTACGTTGAGAAGGGCTCCTTCCCCGACACGACGCGGGAAATGGCGGTCCTGCGCTGCAATCACTGCACGGATGCACCCTGCGTCCAGGCATGCCCCACGCAATCACTCTTCATCCGCGACGACGGGATCGTCGACTTCGACAAGTCCCGCTGCATCGGCTGCAAGATGTGCATGCAGGCGTGCCCCTACGACGCGATATACATCGATGAGGAGACCCACACCGCGGCCAAGTGCAACTTCTGCGCGCACCGCATCGACCAGGGCCTCGAGCCTGCCTGTGTGCAGGTGTGCCCCACCGAGTCCATTTGGGTCGGTGACCTTGACGACCCCCACAGCGGCATCGGCAAGCTGCTCAGCATCGAGCCCGTCACCGTGCGCGCTCCGGAGCAGAACACCAGCCCCAACGTCTACTACGTCGGCGCCGACAAGGCGGCCCTCGACCCGCTGGTCGCGCCGGTCGACGAGACCTATCTGTGGGCCGAGCCCGACATCCTGCGCCTGCAGACAGCTCACGAGCTCCCGGGCGATCCGATCACCAACGCGCGCACGACGCTCAACACTGCCCATCCCCGTCCCTGGGGCTGGAAGGTCTGGACCTACCTGTGGACCAAGTCGGTGGCGGCTGGTGCCGGGGCGCTGGCGGCGCTGCTCCTGCTCATGACCGGCAGCGACTCCACCCTGGTGACCACCGTCGCGCCCTTCATCGCGGTGGCCTTCCTCATCGTCACCTCCGTCCTGCTCATCTGGGACCTCAAGCAGCCCAAGCGCTTCGTCTTCCTCCTCATGCCGTGGATGCTCAACAAGCGCTCATGGCTCGCCATCGGCGGAATCTTCCTCGGCCTCTACGCCGCGATCACCGGCATCTGGTTCCTCATCGGAGCCGCGGACCTGCTTGGTGTCGCCGACGTCACCTCTGTCATCACGATCCTGGCGTGGCCCGCGATCCCGGCGGCGATCATGGCGGCGGGCTACACCGCCTTCCTCTTCGGCCAGGCCGAGGGCCGCGATCTCTGGCAGTCGCCGGTGCTGTTCTGGCACCTGCAGGTGCAGGCAGTCATGGCGGGCGCGGGTGTGCTTCTCGTTGCCGGCACGCTCCTCGACTGGACCGGTGTCGGCTTCACGTCCATCACGTGGCTCGCCTGGGCTCTCTTCATCGGCACCGTGGCCAACCTGCTCATCCTCACGGTCGAGTACGCCGGCAAGCACTCGACGCGCAACGCCTCCGTCGCCGCCCACATGCTCACCCACGGGCGCTACAAGGGCGCCTTCTGGGGCGGCGCGATTGGTCTGTCCGTCCTCACGGCAGTCCTCGCCTTCATCGGAGCGCTCAACGAAAGCCTCGGCCTCCTCGCCGTCGTCGCCGGCGTGATCGCCCAGGCATCCCTGCTCATCTACGAGTCGGCCTACGTGAAGGCCGGCCAGGACGTCCCACTTTCCTAGCCTCCCCTGCGACACGCGATACGAAGGAGTGACATGACCGTCACGGACCGTCCCGAGGCACCAAGACCCGAGGCGTACGGCATGCGCACGCGAGGCGCCCTGTCCAACTACCCGCCCGTGGAGACGTGGGACGACGTCGTGATGTACGACGCCAAGGCTCACCCCAAGAAGGTCGAGCGGCACTACATGCTCGTCCCGACGACCTGCTTCAACTGCGAGTCTGCGTGCGGCCTGCTGGCCTACGTCGACAAGGAGACGAAGGAGGTCGCCAAGATCGAGGGCAACCCGGCCCACCCCGGCTCGCGCGGCCGCAACTGCGCCAAGGGCCCGGCGACGATCAATCAGACCGACGATCCCGAGCGCATCCTCTACCCGCTCAAGCGCACAGGCCCGCGCGGGTCCGCGGAGTTCGAGCGAGTGTCCTGGGATGACGCCCTCGACGACATCGCCGCGCGCATCCGCAAGGCGATCATCGAGGGCCGCAACAACGAGGTCATGTACCACGTGGGCCGCCACGGCGAGGACGGCTTCATCGAGCGCGTCCTCCTCGCCTGGGGCGTGGACGGCAACAACACGCACACCAACATCTGCTCGGCAGGCGCCCGATTCGGCTACTCGCTGTGGGGCGGCTACGACCGGCCCTCCCCTGATCACGCCAACGCGAACGTCATCCTGCTCGTGTCCGCCCACCTAGAGTCCGGTCACTACTTCAACCCGCACGCCCAGCGCATCATCGAGGCGCAGGTGCACCACGGCGCCAAGCTCATCTCCATCGACCCGCGCCTGTCCAACACCGCAGCGAAGGCCGACGAGTGGGTCTCGCCGTGGCCGGGCACCGAGGCCGCGCTGCTGCTCGCCTTCGCGGCGTACCTCCTGCGCACCGACACGGTCGACTGGGACTACGTGCGTCGCTGGGTCAACTGGGGCACCTACATGGAGCGCCTGCACCCGGAGTGCGACCCCAATGACTTCGAGGCCTTCAAGAAGGCTCTCAGCGACGACTACCAGCAGTACACCTTCGAGTACGCCGCGCAGGAGTGCCGCATCCCGGTCAGGCAGGTCGAGCGCGTCGCCAAGATCGTCGCCACGGCCAACGGCAAGCTGGCGGCCCACACCTGGCGCGCGGCGAGCGCCGGCAACCTCGGCGGCTGGGCCGTCGCCCGCGCGCTGTTCTTCCTCACCGTGCTCACCGGCAGCGTGGGCCAGGAGGGTGGCACCAGCCCCAACGGCTGGAACAAGTTCATCCCCCACGGCCCCAACATGCCCGGTGGCCACGACTCGTGGAACGAGCTGCTCTGGCCGGCGGAGTTCCCCATGTCGACCAACGAGCTGTCGATCCTGCTGCCGCACTTCCTGCTCGATGGCCGCGGCAAGCTCGACACCTACTTCACGCGCGTCTACAACCCCGTGTGGACCAATCCGGACGGCTTCAGCTGGATCGAGGCGCTGTCGCGCGAGGACCTCGTGGGCTGCCACGTCGCCATGACGCCCACCTGGAACGAGACCGCGCTGTGGGCCGACTACATCCTGCCCTTCGGTCACAGCACCGAGCGCCATGACACCCAGTCCTACGAGCAGTACGCCGGCAAGTGGCTCGGCTTCCGCCAGCCCGTGCGTCGCGTCGCGCTCGAGAAGATGGGCGAGAAGATCAGCGACACCCGCGACACCAACCCCGGCGAGGTCTGGGAAGAGGTGGAGTTCTGGTTCGAGCTCTCGTGGCGCATCGACCCCGACGGCTCGCTCGGCATCCGCAAGTACTTCGAGGCACCCGGTCGCCCCGGCGACAAGATGACCGTGGACGACTACTACGGCTACGTCTTCGACAACAACGTCCCCGGCCTGCCCGAGAAGGCCGCTGCCGAGGGGCTCACGCCGCTGGAGTACATGCGCAAGTACGGCGCGGTCGAGATCGTCAACGGCCTCTACCGACAGGACGAGCGCCCCCTGACCCCCGCCGAGCTCGAGGGCGCCGTGCCCGATGACAACGGCGTCCTGCGCAAGCCGATCACGCCCGAGACTCAGAAGCCGCTCGTCGGCGAGGCCGGCGCGGTGGGCATCGAGTTGGAGGATGGCTCGAAGGTCGCGGGCTGGCTCACCCCGAGCCGCAAGCTCGAGCTCTACTCCCCCGCCATGGCGGAGTTCGGCTGGCCGGAGTACGCCACCCCGACGTACATCAAGTCGCACGTGCACCACAGCGGGATCGACACCGACAAGGACGAGATCCTGCTCGTGCCGACGTTCCGCCTGCCGACGCTGATCCACACGCGGTCGGGCAACGCGAAGTACCTCAACGAGATCAGCAACAAGCACCCCATGTGGATGAACCCCACCGATGCCGAGCGTCTCGGCGGGCTGAAGACCGGCGACATGGTGCGCGTCACCACGGAGATCGGCTACTTCGTCGCCCGCGTGTGGGTGACCGAGGGCGTGAGGCCGGGCGTGACGGCCCTGTCGCACCACATGGGCCGCTGGCGCACGACCGACGAGGCCGGCAGCCGCTGGGTCACGGGCAAGGTCGACGTGGGGCAACTGCCCGACGGCCGCTGGCGCCTGCGCTACAAGGAGGGCGTCAAGCCCTTCGCGAGCGGCGACGCCGACTCGATGCGCATCACCTGGGAGGACCCGGGCGTGCACCAGAACCTCGCCTTCGCCGTGCACCCGGACACGTGGTCGGGCATGCACTGCTGGCACCAGAAGGTGCGCATCGAGCGAGCACACGACGAGGACAAGTACGGCGATGTCGTCGTCGACACGGCCAAGTCGCGCGAGGTCTACCGCGAGTGGATGTCGAAGACGCGTCCCGGTCCGAGCCCGAGTGGCCTGCGCCGTCCGGAGTTCATGATGCGTCCGGTCATGCCGCAGGTGCAGGCCTACTACGTCGACGGCATGCCCGAGGGGACGACCTCCTAGCCGACGTCTTCCGGCACCGTCGGCACCACAAGTTTCCCCTCCGCCCGTTATCGACGTTAACCCCTTCGTTAGCGTCGATAACGGGCGGAGACCGGGATCGGTGTTAGGCGGTGGGAGTGCGCAGGACCTTCTCCATGGGGCGCCCCTTGGCGAGTTCGTCCACGAGCTTGTCCAGGTAGCGGATCTGCTGCATGAGCGGGTCCGCTACCTCTTCGACACGTACACCGCAGACAGTGCCCGTGATCAGGTCCGCGTGCGGGTTGATGCTTGCCCCGGCGAAGAAGTCCTCGAACGTCGTGCCCGCGTCGAGGTGGCCCTTGAGTTGGGCTTGCGAGTAGCCGGTGAGCCAGCGGATGACCTCGTTGAGCTCAGCCTGAGTGCGGCCCTTCTTCTCAACCTTGGCGACGTAGTGGGGATACACGGAGGCCACGCTCACGGTGAAGATCCTGCTCACAGCGCCCCTTCGAGGACGACGCGCTCCTCATCGGTCCAGGGCCGCGCCGAGCGCGTCGCCGCGTCGCGAGCGACGATTACCGTCTCCGACTGAGCAGCAAGTGCTCCGCCCGGCAGCAGAATCTGCTCCTGGGTCCTCATGCTCGTGCGGCCGATGCCGGTCGCCCGGCATGTGACGAGCACCTCCTCGGTGCCCATCGGGATCTCGGCCGTGAAGTCGATCTCCAGGCGGACCAGGACCAGGTCGAGGAAGGTGTCGCCCACGAGGGAGTGGAAGAAGCGATCGCGGCCCGTCTCGAGGAAGGTGAGGAAGACGGCATTGTTTACGTGGCCCAGGGCATCGAAGTCACGCCAGCGGACGGTGACGGGGACCTCGACGCTGAAGGGCATGGCGTCAGCCTAGGGCGACCCCGGTGGTCACCGCCCCCAGCGGCCCGTCGTATCCTTGGCGAAGCCGCAAGGCCAGCGCGGGGTGGAGCAGCTCGGTAGCTCGCTGGGCTCATAACCCAGAGGTCGCAGGTTCAAATCCTGCCCCCGCTACCAAAGCGAAGGGCCCGGGATGATTCCCGGGCCCTTCGGCATTCGCGGAGAAGGCACGCGCGATACCGGATAGCCTAGACTCCGCAGGCGGATGAGTGACCCGCGAAGCCCATGAGGAGTGCTGTGACCACCACCGAGGCATCGACCTTCCTACAGCCACGCAGGTCAGGCCTCGCGCTCGGCACCGCCGTACTCCTTGCCACGGTGCTGATGACCTCGATCAGCGGCGGAGCGTCGGCCGCCCCGGCCGGCGAGTTCACGACTTTCCGCCTCGGGGAGGGCGGATACGGCGGCAACGCCATCGCCTCCGGGCCGGACGGCAACATGTGGTTTACCAACAATGCGAACAACTCGATTGGCCGGATCACCCCATCGGGGAAGGTCGCCTACTTCGAGGTTCCGACCGACGCGAGCCTGACCAACAGTGTGGGCCTGTTCAGCATCGCTGCCGGACCGGACGGCAACATGTGGTTCACCGGCTTCTACTCCAACGTCGTCGGCACGGTCACTCCCGCCGGACGGGTCACGACCTACCCGGTGCCCATCGACGGGATGCTGCCCCTGGGCATCACCGCGGGATCGGACGGCAACCTGTGGTTCACGTTGGACTCCGCGAACGGCATCGGCCGCATCACCCCCGAGGGGGAGATCAGGCTCTTCTCGACCGATGGAGCACCCATCGAGGCCCAGGGCCCGTCGTCGTGCACGATGTGCGCCTACGAGATCACGGCGGGACCGCAGGGGAGCCTGTGGTTCACCCTGCCGGCCGCGGGCCTCGTCGGTCGAATGACCACCCAAGGCGCCGTGACAACATTCCGCGTGCCGACAGCCACGGACCCATCTCCCGACAACGCCGTCCCGGTGCTGGGAGGCATCACCGCGGGCGCCGACGGCAACCTGTGGGTCGTCCAACCCGCCGACAGCAAGGTCACCCGGATGACGCCCAAGGGCGCGGTGACCGACATCGACCTGCCTTCAGCCACCGCGAATCCGGTCTCCATCGCCCCGGGGCCCGGGGCCAGCCTGTGGGTCGCCGAGAACGGCGCGGGCGCCCTGTCGCGCATCGACATCTCGGGAGCCAAGGTCCCGGCGACCGTGACGCAATTCGCCATGCCCACCGCGAATTCCCTGCCCGAGTCGGTCGCCCTGGGGACGGACGGAAGCGTCTGGTTCGCCAACGTCGTGCGTCCTGTCGATGAGGGCGCGGGACTGAAGCTGCAGGTGGGTCGCGTGGGCACGGGCTTCGGAGCGCTGGTGAAGGTCAAGGTCACGGGCTCGGCCAAGGCCGGATCGACGCTCACCTGCTCCTATGCCACCAAGCAAGCGGCCGTAGTGGCGGGCGCGGGCTTCCAGTGGCTGAGGGGCGGTAAGCCGATTCGCGACGCGAACGCCCGGACGTTCACGGTC
>VGBQ01000093.1 GCA_016870425.1 Actinomycetota bacterium
ATCAGCACCGGATCCCTGCGCCGAGGTCCTCGTCGAGCATCCGGGTCGGCCGCCGCAGCCGTCGAACTTTGGGCGGATACGGCCGTCTAGGGGCACTTCTCGCCCAAAGTTCGACCCACCTCAGCCGCGCGCGCACCCCAGCAGTCTCGGCTTCGACCGGGGTGGCTCGTCTCGGTCAATTCGGGCAGCGAGGCGGCAGAGCCGCGCCCGAGGTGCGTCCGGGTGCGCCAGGCACCACACTCATTGCCATGACCGATGACACGACAGATGCCCTTGGGCTCACTCGGCGCCAGGCACTGGTGGCCGCAGCAGCGCTCTGCGGCTTCGGTGCCGTAGCCGTCGGCACCGCGGGTGCCGCCCAGGCTTCAGGATCACTCCGCGTGCAACTCTCGCAATACCCCGAGCTCAAGAAGGTCGGCGGCATTGCACTTGTCGGCGACCTGGGATCCACGCCCGTTGCGGTCGTCCGCACCGGCACTAACAAGTACATCGCGCTGAATCGCCGATGCCCGCACGCCGGCGTAGCCGTTACGCCCAGAGGAAGAGGCTTCGTCTGCCTGCCCCCCGGACACGGTTCGGTGTTCACCGACACTGGCGCGAAGGTCTCCGGTCTGACGCCAACCGGCCTGCGCAAGCTCAAGGCGACCCTCAGCCGCGGGGTGCTCACCATCACCGGCTGAAGCCTCAGCGCGATTGCCCATGACACCAGGCCGCCCAACGGGCGGCCCGGTGTCGTTTTGGCGGAGGCGGAGGGATTTGAACCCTCGATGGGGTTTTAGCCCCAAACCCGCTTAGCAGGCGGGCGCCATAGACCGGACTAGGCGACGCCTCCATGAACTAGCCGGGTTAGGTTACCGGGTCGGGGCCGGACACGGCACACTGCTGTCGCGTGAGCACAGACAGCCCCGCGACCTCGACCCTCGTCATCGACTGCGGCGGGGGAGGAATCAAGGCGACCGTCCTCGACGACGCCGGCACCATGCGGGCCCAGCCCGTGCGTGTCCCGACCCCCTACCCCCTGACGACGAAACTCTTCGTCAAGACAGTGGTCGATCTGTCCAAGAAGCTGCCTACGGCGACCCACGCGACGGTCGGCCTGCCGGGGATGATCCGACACGGTGTGGTCGTCGCAACTCCGCACTATGTCACCGTGCGTGGGCCTCGCACGCGAATCGATCCCGACCTCGTCGCGCAGTGGCACGGCTTCGATGCACGCACGGCACTGCGCGAGGCACTTGGCATCCCCGTGCTCGTCCTCAACGACGCCGAGGTGCACGGTGCTGGCGTCATCGCGGGGCAGGGCCTTGAACTCGTCCTCACGCTGGGCACCGGCCTGGGCTGTGCACTCTTCGACGGCGGACGCCTGGCACCGCATCTCGAACTCTCTCAGGCTCCGGTGCGATGGGGCCTGTCCTACGACACCTACATCGGGGAGCACGAGCGCCGGCGCCTCGGCGACAGCCTGTGGTCGCGGCGCGTCGTACGCTGCATCGACGGCCTGCGGCCGATGTTCATGTGGGACCGGCTCTACATCGGTGGCGGCAACTCACGCCACATCACGCCCAGCCAGGTGGTCAAGCTCGGCGATGACACGGTGATCGTGCCTAACGCCGCGGCGCTGGTCGGGGGCTCGCGTGCATGGCAACTGCACATGGAGTACTAGGCCCCCACATCGAGCGCGCGACGCCGGATTGCCTAGGACCGCCAGATCGGGCGCGTCAGGCACGTCGGGCCGCCCTCGCCCTTGCTGATCTCGCTCGCGGCGTAGACGTGCACCTCGCAGCCCCGCGAGGCGAGGGCCTCAGCGGTCGCATCATTGCCGGACGCGATCACCACGACACCCGGCGAGACCGCAAGCACATTGCAGCCGAGGCTGAGCCAGTCCTCCTCGGGCACGGACAGCAGTTCGATGTCCCGGCGACGCAACTCCTCGAGCATCGCCACGGGGGCGAGGCGTTCGTAGACCACCGCCAGGTCCTCGCGCACGGGCGAGACCACCGACATGAGGTGCAGGCACCACTCGGGCCCCTGATCATGGGGTACGTCGTACACCTCGACGCGGACTCCCCGAGGCCGGAGGATCTCAGACAACTGTGCGACCGCGACGACGTTGGTGCGGTAGGACCGACCGACCACGAGAGTTGATGCGTCGAGCCAGAACATGTCGCCGCCATCAGCGGTCGCGGCTCCGGTGAGTGACGCCACGGTCGGCACCCCCGCCGCCGCCAGATCGGCAGCGAGGCGCTCACCCTCGCCAACACGCACCTCCTTGGCGGAGCGCAGTGTGACGACTCCGTCACCGATCGTGAAGGCCGGGTCGTAGGTGAAGCAGGAGTCGGGCAGCCCCTCGAGTGCGGGCAGTTCGAGTACGTCGCACCCGAGCCGCTGGAGGATGCCGACGAAGGCGGCGTGCTGGTCGATGAGCAGGTCGACATCGAGTGGCTGCGCCCAGTGCGCGCGCGCGAAGTCAGATGCCGGCGCGGGTGGGCGCACCGCCACGCGTCGCAGCGGGGCGGTCATCGACGTGACGCCGTAGTCCATCAGTCCTCCTCGTGCCGACCTCCACCGACGGCAGACCCTAGCCCCCCAGCCTGGCCAGGATCGACGTGAGCCGCACCTGGTTGTAGCGAAGCACGAAGAAGAAGACGAAGTTGCCGATGAAGACGATGCAGAACCACAGCACGATGAGCTGCCAGGGGTTGAAAGGCACGATGAGGAGGAAGGTGAAGGCCGAGAGGAAGTGGACCCACTCTCCGCGGCGCACCTCGATGAGGTAGGACCGCAGGCTGGCCGCATCAATGCCGAAGAGGTGGGACTTGCTCTCCCCGCCAAACCAGGAGCCGCCCTCAGGCAGCCACTTGGCGAACCACGGGATGCCTACGCGGCGATAGACGCGCACCCGGTCCCAGCGCGTGAGCTGGAGAGGGCCGATGTCGCGCTCAAACCAGCGGTCGGGGCAGCGGGGTGCGATGAAGCCAATGAGGAGGGCGCACGCGACGAGAATGAGGAAGTCGATGATGCCCAGGCGCAGCATCGCGCCGCCGTCCATGTCGCCTCCCTGCCCGCTCAGCGAGCAGGCTACCGGCGCTGGCCCCACTACGGATCGTCCCGGGCTTCTCCGCTCGCGCATGGAAGGCCCTCCAGGCACTGCGCACCTAACCCGTGCCTGCCCCGAAGTGACGCAAGTCTTCCCGTCACCGCACTCACCTGCGGGGTAGCCGGGCCCTACCAGTCGGCGACAGACAATGGTGCTGCCTAGGCGGGCCTGATCACCACGGCGCTGCCGTAGGCGAGAATCTCGCTCAGGCCGCCCTGCTCTCCGCCCACGTCCGAAGAGTCGAAGCGGACACCGATGACGGCATTGGCCCCCAGCGACTGGGCGTGCTGGATGAGCCGCTCCAGCGCTTCGCGCCTCGCCTGGTCGAGAACGTCCGTGAACTGCGGCACCTCGCCGGCCTTGAGCGACTTCCAGGCGCCGGTGAAGCCCTTGGCGAACCGGCGCACGCATTCACGACGTGGTCTTAACGGGTGATGATGAAACCCGCGGCCACCAGGCCGATAGGCGCGAAGACCCACCCCAGGCGGACAGAAGCGGCAACGACCGAGTCGGTATAGCCGTAGAGCACCGACAGGCTCGAGGGGAAGAATGCCGGGATGCTGAAGGCGCCGAGCACTAGTGCGACCGAGATGGGTTCGGTCGGGGCCAGGAATGCCAAGGGCACCATCATGGCGATGCGAGCCAGGCTGAGAAGCGCCCACACGCACGCCGGGGCGCCACTCAATGCGCTGGCTGGGATGAAGCACTGAGCCGACGAAGACTGCGGCACCGATAGCAGCGACGACGGGTGCTAGCCACTGCAGGACGGATGCGGTCCACTCCGGGGCGTCGGAGATGACGCCGAGCAGCAACCCCACGACGAGCGCGATGAGGGGTGACTGATCGATCCAGGATGTGCGGACCTGCTGCTGGATGGGGGCATGCCTGCGGAGCACCCAGACCCATATGGCGAAGGCAGCCAGCGCGACACGATCGATGAGGACCGCGATGACCGCTCCCGGTGCGCCTGCGATCGCCGTGGCGACCGGGATGAGCCAGAAGCCAGGATTGGGAATTGCGGCCCACCCGCGCAGTGCAGCGCGTCCGGGACGCTCGGGAGAGGGTGGCGTCAGGAGGTAGGCGATGCCGACGAGGACGAACATCACCGCGGTGACCACGACGGGCCACAGCAGGTCGGCGAAGCCGGAGACGCGCCATCCGGCGAGGACGGAGAGGACGATGCTGGTGAGCAGCAGGTTGGCGCGGATGAAGACTCGCCAAACGGGGACGAGTCGACCGCCGCGGGCGACTGCATAGCCGAGTAGTGCTCCGACACCGTAGGCGACGAAGACGAGCACGGTCATGTGCCCCACCACCTCGGGATTGAGGCTCTCGCGATCTCGTCAGAGGCGGCACCTCGACGACGTTCTGCGATCTAGGCCGTACTGCACGACAGGAAGGCCACGTGCATCCATGAACCCTCGTACATCCATGAATGTCGTGCATGCGTGCGCGTGTGCATCAAGCGGAGCGAAGCCTAGAGCATGGAGTTGCCGGCCCCACTAAGGACTGCCAGTCACACACGCTCACATATGAGACGACCGGACCCACAAACCGTGGGTCCGGTCGTCCTCTATGTCCTGAGACATCACATTGCGGAGGGAGTGGGATTTGAACCCACGGAGACGGGTTACGCCTCAACGGTTTTCAAGACCGTCGCCTTCGGCCGCTCGGCCATCCCTCCTTGCCGGATGCACGCACCCGGCCGCGTCACTCTATCGGGACCGCTCAGTCGGTTGGCGCGACGAACTCCACGGCCGTCGGAGCCACCGCGATGATGGCCCAGGTGCCGCGGTCGTCGGCCGTCGTCACCCGGTAGGCCGGGAGGATGAGCAGCGTGCCGTCCGGCTGCCAGTACTGCGCGAGCGTCAACTCCGCGCCGGTCACTGTCGCTGGGTCCCACCACACCTGCACACGGCGCGGATCGCTCTTCGGGACGGCGGGGGAGCTGCCCGACGACACCGACGCATCCGAGGAGACCGTGCCGTCCTCGCGAGCGGATGCCATCGGGACGACTCCACCGAAGTCCAGGGGGGTCGGGCCGAAGGCCGCGAACCGCGGATCACTCGAGCGCGTGACGGCGGTGAGTGCTCCCACGATCGGGTACGACGGGATCTTCTCCAGGCCCGCGGCAAAGCCGTTGGCCCACGCGACACTCTCACCCGCGAAGGTGAAGCTCCAGGAGAGCTGCGTGCGCTGACCGTCCACGCGCTGCCAGGCCGTCACCCACGTGGTGTAGTCGTCGGAGCCCGACTCCCACTCCACGTCGATGCCATCGACCGGCTTGTCGCTCACCCCCAGTGTGGCGAGGATCTTGCGGGCCTCGCGGACGGCGTCGCGCTCGGAGATGGGGGCAACCTCGGGCTTGCACGGCTCGGGAGCTGCAGGCTCGGAGCCGGCCACGTTGGAGCCGCCCTCGGTGGAGCCGTCGGCAGGAGCGGGCTCGGGCACGCTGACGACACCGCACGACCATGGGTCCTGGGTCGGGTCGGAGAAGGACCACGACACGGTGGCATCCTCACCGACCCAGATGGTCGGTCCGGTGCCGTCGGTGGCTCCCACCATCCAGCCGTACTCCTGGTCGACGGGGTCGCCCTTGATGCCGAAGGCTGCGCCGAGCTGGCGCGCGAGCGCTTCGAGGTCAACCCCCGCGGAGTCCAGTCGGTAGCCCGCAGCTGTGCCGGGCTCATCGGGCAGGCCCTCGCCGGGCACGAGGGTTGCGCCGTACCCGGGATAGATGGCCATCGCCTTGTCGGACGACATGGAGGCGGCTTCCGGCATGCCCGGCCCGCCCATCACGCCCGCACCCCCACCCTGCGCGGTCGACGGCTGGCCGGCGACCACCGGGATAGGAGGCGATGCGTTGCCCACGACGGGCAGGGAGTCCTCCGTCGCGGGGGCTGGGGCAGCGATGACGTCCGCGGTGGGCGCGGTCACGCGACCGACGGCGGCACCAGCGAGGGCAGTGCCAGCGAGGAGGCAGACCCCCGCCGCGGCAGCCCCGATGAGGTACGCCGACCGTCGGCGCCTGAGCGGCACGACATTGGGCGCGGGCTCGCCGAGCACCTTGGCGCGAATGGCGGCAATGTCGGGATCGGGAGCCGACGCTGCGGGGTCGGCAGCGGCGAGCCGCTCGTGCGGGTCCTGCGGGGTCTGATCGGTCATGGTGGACACCTCCACCCTGCCTATGTCAGGCGGAGGGGGTTCCTTGCACGTCCGCGAGCAATTCTTCGAATCTCGTGCGGGCACGCGAGAGTGCCGCCCCCGCTCCCCCCTCGGTGATGCCGAGGGCGGTCGCGAGCTGGGCCCCGCTGAGGCCTTCCCAGGCGGCCAGGCGCAGCACCTCTCGATCACGGGGCGACAGGCGCCGCCACGCGTCCGCCAGGCTCGCGTCATCGGTCACGATGACTGAGGGATCGGACTCGTCGATCGCGTCCATGTCACCGAGGTCGGCGACGAGCACCTCCTGCGGGCGTCGACGGTAGTTCGCCAGCACGCGCCGGGCCACGGCGTAGAGCCACGGGAGTTCGGCGCCGGAGGGGATGTCGGAGCGGCGGCGCCAGGCGATGACGAGCACGTCGGCGGTGAGGTCATCGGCCGTCGAGGCCGGATCGGCGCTGCCGCCGAGGCGCCGATAGAGATATCGGCGCACGTCGATGGCGTGAGCATCGACCATCTCCTCGAGCGTCACCGCTCTCCCTTCGCGTGCGTCCGGGCCTTCGACGCAGGAGCGAGTCTGCCGGATCCCCTAGGAGAAGCCGAGACTTCCGGCATCCTCCGGCCGGTCAATGTCTGCTGAGGCCGACCACTGGTCGATGATCGCCACCACCGTCTGCGGCCTGAGGTCGTCGAGCACCTGCCGGATCGCACGATGTTGGCCATCGGCGTACGCCGCCACCGCTGCCCTGAGCGCTGGCACGGCGTAGACGGCGGTCATCGGCTGCTCGCGTCCCGCGTCGTCGGTGACCACGGCAGCGGCCGCGTCATCGATGACCTGGCGTAGCGCTGTCACGGCAGCTCCCCCCGCGGGAGCATCACCGGCGAGCACGGCGACGTGGGTGACGCCTGCCGGCAGGCAGGCGAGCCCCGCGATGAGTGCGGCGCACGGGCCGCCGCCGGGCGGCACCTCACGCGTCCAGATGACATCCGTGTCGAGGGGGCGCTCCGGGCCGACGACGATGACGACGTCGGTGACCTCCGCGACTCCGGCGACGGTGACCTCCAGGAGACTGCGACCTTCCCCATCGCGCAGCGCCAACTTGTCCGCGCCGAAGCGTCGGGACTCGCCGCCCGCGATGACGATCGCGGCTAGGGAGCCCACTCCGGCTTCCGCTTCTCGAGGAAGGCCGTCATGCCCTCGCGCGCCTCGGTGGAGGTGAAGAGTCCCGCGGACACCTCGGCCGTCCAGGCGAAGGACTCGTCGCGCGTCATCGCGGGCACGCGACGCAGCAACTCCTTGGTGCGCGCCACCGCCTCCGGTCCGCCGAGGCGGAGCTGGTCGACGTACGCCGCGATAGCAGCGTCGAGACCATCGGCCTCGACGACCTGCGTGATCAGGCCCGCCGCGCGCACGCGCTCAGCGCTCACGCGCTCGCCGGTGAGCAGGAGCTCCTGCGCATCGCGACGGTGCATCACCTGAAGACACACGACCGAGATGATCGCAGGCGCCACCCCGACGCGGACCTCACTGAATGCGAAGCGCGCCTCCTCGGAGGCGACGGCGATATCGCAGGCAGCGACCAGACCGTTTCCACCGCCGGCGACATGACCCTGCACGCGAGCGATGATCGGCTTGGGGTGATCGAGCATCGCGACGAGCACGCCAACGAGGCCGCTCGTGCCGCCGGAGGCGAAGCCGCCGCTGGTCGCTGCCACCGCGCCCGCGAGATCGGCGCCGGAGCAGAAGGTCGTGCCGCTGCCGGTGAGCACGACGACACGGACGGCCGGGTCTTCGGCCGTCGCACGCAGGTGCTCGAGCAGCAGGGCCATCGACTCGGCGTCGAGCCGGTTCTTGGCGTCGGGGCGATCGAGCGTGATGGTGGCGACGCCGTCGACCACCGCACAGGTGACAGGAGCGCTCACTTCTTGCCCATGCCTTCGAGCATCGTGATGACGCGCAGCATGACCTCATCGGCACCGCCGCCGATGGAGACCAGACGCGAGTCGCGGAAGTAGCGGGCCGGCCACATCTCCTCGGCGTAGCCCATGCCCCCGTGGAACTGCACGCACGTGTCTGCGACCTCGCGCACGAGGCGACCGGTCTTGAGCTTGGCAACGGTTGCCTCGCGGGTGACGTCCTGACCCGCCATGTACTTGTCCGCGGCGTACTGCAGGAAGCCGTCGAGGGTGTCCACGTCGGCGTAGAGCTCGGCAAGGCGGTACTGCAGGTGCTGGTTGGCGAGCAGCGGCTTGCCGAACGCCACACGCTGCTGGAGGTAGTCCTTCGTGCGATCCAGTGCGCGTCGCGCGCCCGCGACGGCGATATAGGCACCGACGAGGCGCTCGTCCTGGAACTGCGCCATCTGCTGCTGGAAGCCGCGGTCGGGCTCGCCGATGGTGTTGCTCACCGGCACGCGCACCTGATCGAGCACGATCTCAGCTGTGTCACTGCAGCGATTGCCCATCTTGTCGATCTTGCGGCCGACGCTGAAGCCGGGTGTCGACGTGGGCACGATGATGAGGCTCATGCCGTGGTAGTCGCCGGGCTGCGAGTCGGGGTCGGTGCGCGCGAGCAGGCACAGCCAGTCGGCCTGCGTGCCGTTGGTGATCCACATCTTGCGACCGGTGATGACCCAGTCGTCACCGTCGCGCACCGCGCGGGTCCGAAGACCGGCCACATCGGATCCCGCATCGGGCTCGCTCACGGCGATGGAGCAGACCATCTCGCCGCGCAGCGTCGGCTCAAGGTAGGTGCGCTTGAGCTCATCCGAGCCGTAGCGCGCGAGTGCCGGGGTCGCCATGGAGGTCTCGACGGCGATAGCCATCGGCACTCCCGCCGCGTCCATGCGTCCGAGTTCCTGCGCGAGCACGTAGGTGAAGGAGTGGTCGGCGCCGCCTCCGCCGAACTCGGGGTCGTATTCGAGGCCGAGGGCACCGAGCTCGGCAAGCTTGGGGAAGACCTCGTGCGCCGGGAAGATCCCGGCCTCCTCCCACGCGTCGATGTGCGGGTTGATCTCCTCGTCGACCAGGCGTCGCAGCGACTTGCGGAACTGCTCGTGCTCCTCGGTGAACTCCATCGTCATCTCCCTACTGTGTCGTGCGAAGGTCGAGGGCTCCCGCCCAGAGCTGTGTGAGGGTGGCCACCGCTGTCACCTCGTCATGTGTCTCACCGCGGCCGAACCAGTGGCGCGCGAAACCCTCGACCATGGCGCACAGCGCGGCTGCAGCTGCGTGAGCATCAAGATCGCCGCGCGCCTGACCATCTGCCTGGAGGTGGCGGATGGTCGCGGCGACGCGCTCGACGTGCGCGGCGCGCAGGCCCGCGAGCACCGCGCGGAAGGTCTCGTCGGTGGTGGCGGCCTGCTCGACCACCTCGAGCAGTC
>VGBQ01000094.1 GCA_016870425.1 Actinomycetota bacterium
CCCACACGGTCACGTGACCCGTCTTGCGGTCCAGCTCGACGCGGGCGTCAGCGGCCGCACCCTCCGTGCGCTGGTAGGCCATGAGCAGGGCTTGCTCGATGGAGTCGACCACGAGGTCCCAGGAGAGATCCTTCTCGCGCACGAGTGCTCTGAGGGCATTCACATCGATGTCCATCACGCCTCCTCTTCCGTCGACGGCTCCCCGGGCGGCGCTGAGTCGGGTCGCCTGAACTCCACCTGCACTTCCCCGCGCACGATCTGAGGCCACAGCACTCGTCGCTCGATGGACTCTGCCTTGCCACCCGCGTCCGCGAGAAGCAGGACGCCCTCATCATCAACCTCGGCGATGCGCCCCTCAGCCATGAGGCCGTCTGCCGTGTGGACGTGGACTCGACGACCGACGTTGCGTCGCCAGTGTCGGGGAAGGGTGAGCGGGCGATCGATCCCCGGAGACGTGACCTCGAGGGTGTAGGGATCAGCACCCATCGCATCGGACTCGTCGAGGGCATCGGAGACCGCGCGGCTGACCTCGGCGATGCCATCCAGGTCGATGCCGCCATCGCGATCGACGACGACACTCACACGGCGGCGCCCCGCAGCCTGGACACTGACGTCCTCGAGGTCCAGGCCCAGTGATGCCACGGCCGGCTCGACGACACGGCGTACCGCCGCATCGTCCTCCCGACGGGAAGGCCGGCCCATGGCACCTCCCTCGTCGCGCATCGTCGTGCGTGTGCACGTGTGCGGTATTCACGTGTCGCTCCCGGCTCGTCGACACACACGGACGCCACGCCGAAGCCGACACCCCGAGGGTACCTCCTCGCGTGACATGCTGGCCGGCGTGCATGACCCCGGGACCTCCGACTCGCCCCGGATGCCCGCTGCGCGCCTCACGCGACGCTCCCTCCTCGGCGGCGGAGCCCTCGTCAGCGTCGGCCTCGTCGCGGCGGCCTGCACCTCCTCTCTCGACCCAGAGGCCTCCAGCGCCTCGGGGTCCGGTCCCGCGCCCGGACCCGACGCCGACGCCGACGCCCCCGTCCGCACCAGCGTCGCTGCGAGCGAGGCGACGCTCATCGCGCTCTACGCCGCAGTGATCACCGCCCATCCCGATCTCGCCGGTGACCTGACCGCCCTGCGCGACGAGCATGCGGCCCACGCCGAGGCCATGGGCATCACCGGGTCCGCGTCTGCGCCGCCGCCCGTGGGCTCGCGCGCGCAAGCCCTCGCGGCCCTCCGCGAGGCAGAGGAGCGCGCAGTCGCCGAACGCACCGCGTCCTGCGAGGAGTGCCGCACGCCAGACCTCGCCCGCCTCACCGCTCTCATCGCAGCATCCGAGGCCGGCCACGTCGAGTTCCTCCGGAGCCTGACGTGAAGCCCGCTGCCGACGGCGCGCTGCTCGCGGCCATCGCTGGCGAAGAGGCTGCGGTCTACGCCTACGGCGTGGCGGGGCCGTGGCTGGATGGCGCTGACCGCGATCTCGCGCTCGGTGGCTTGGCCGCACATCGGTCCCGGGTGCTCGTCCTGCGCGCGGAGGCCCCTGACACCGACGAGTCCGGTGCGCCCGGTGGCTACCTCACCGGGACCGTGGACACCCCCGGGTCGGCGAGGGCGCTCCTCGCCGGGGTCGAGGCCCGCCTCGCTGCGACGTACGCCGACCTCGCCGCCGAGGTCACCGGAGGCAACCGGCGCAATGCGGTGCTGGCCGCGTGTGAGTGCTCGGTCCGGTCGATCGCCTGGGGCGCCCCGACGGCTGCCTTCCCCGGCCGCTGAGGCCTAGAACTCGACGACCGTCTGCCAGGCGAGCACGGCGATCAGCACGCCGGTCACGATGAGGAGCACGACGCGCACGAATCCACTGCCGCGAGCGATGGCGGTGCGGGCGCCGATGATCGCCCCGGTGACATTGCACGCTGCCATGAGCAGGCCGAGTCCCCAGAGCACCGAACCGCTGATCCCGAAGACGATCAGGGAAGCGGCGTTCGTGCCGACGTTGACGATCTTCGCCGTGGCCGACGCTTGGAGGAAGGTGTAGCCGACGGCAGCAACGAGCAGCACGATGAGGAACGATCCGGTGCCAGGCCCGACGGCCCCGTCGTAGAAGCCGATGGCCATGCCGCCGACGACCGCGGTCACCCAGTGGCGACGCCGTGACACCTCACGCGAGGTGAGCCCGAAGTCGCGCCGGAAGGCGATGAAGAGCCAGACGAGGACGAGTGCGACCAGGATCGCCGGGCGGTAGACGGCCGGGGGCAGACGGATGGCCATGAGCGAGCCGAGAGCCGCTCCACCGAAGGCTGCCGCGGCCATGGGCAATGCCGTGCGCAGACGTGGCAACTCGATGCGGCCGTAGGTGATCGCCGCAGCGGATGTGCCGAAGATGGACGACAACTTGTTGGTGCCCAGGGCCAGCGCGGGCTTGTCGGCAGGCGCAGCCAGCAGAAGAGCGGGCAGTTGCAGCAGGCCTCCCCCGCCGCTCACGGCATCGACCCAACCGGCTGCCGCGGCGACGGCGCAGAGCAGCACGATGACGTACCACTCCGGTGTCACGACACATCCCTCCAGGCGAGCACGACGCTCAGCACGTCACCCAGGCGGTCAACGACGGCATCGGGCGACACCTCGATGTCCACCGCCTGGTCGCCCAGTCGCGAGTGCGGGACGAGGATCGCGCGCATGCCCGCCTCCTGGGCCCCGTGCACGTCGTCCCACGGACGATCGCCGACGAAGACCGCGCGATCAGCGTGGCTGCCCACCGCGGCGACGACGGCACGGAAGGCCTCGCGATGGGGCTTGGCCACGGGGATCTCGCTGGAGTAGATGGCCGCGTCGATGAAGGGAGCGAGGCCATCGCGGGAGAAGACCGCCTCGTGGTGCCACCTCGGCCACAGGGTGTTGGAGAGCACGCCGATGCGCAGGCCCTCCTCGCGAAGGGCTTCGAGCAGCGGTCGGGCATCGGGGTCCGCGAGGGTGTGGGGATCCCACGCCTGGAGGTAGGCCCGCAGTGCGGGACCGTGCCGCACGTCGGTCGTGTCGACCCCGCAGGCGATGAAGATGTGGTCGAGGGTGCCGGTGCCATTGGCCCCGCGCGAGGCCTGCTGCTCACGCCACAGGCCGACCTCCGCTGCGGCCAGCCGCTCGGCGAGGGAGTGGTCGGACGGGTCGTAGGCGCGTGCATACGCCGACCACTGCTCGACCAGGCCGATGTCGTGCCAGGGAGTTAGGGTCCCGCCCCAGTCGAAGATGACGGCGTCGACCGTCATGCACGCACAAGCTCGACGAGACGATCGGCGATGACACCCACCGGCACGTCGGCCGAATCGCCACTGGCACGATCACGCAATTCCATGACGCCGTCGGTGAGCCGCTTGCCTACGACGACGATGGTAGGCACGCCGATGAGCTCGGCATCGTTGAATTTCACCCCGGGGGACACTCCCCGGCGATCGTCGAGCAGCACGCGGACGCCCCGCGCGGTGATATCGGCCGCGAGGGCCTCGGCGGCGTCGAAGGGCGCATCGTCCTTCCCCGTCGCCACGATGTGGACGTCGGCAGGTGCGACCGCGCGCGGCCAGATGAGGCCCTTGGCATCGTGATGCTGCTCCGCAATGGCCGCGACGGCTCGCGAGACACCGAGTCCATAGGAGCCCATCGTCACGGTGACCTGCTTGCCGTTCTCATCGAGGACCGTCAGGCCGAGCGCATCGGCGTACTTGCGTCCCAACTGGAAGATGTGGCCGATCTCGATGCCGCGCGCGATCTCGATCCGCGCACCACACCGCGGACATGGGTCGCCCTCGACGATCTCGACCGCCTCGATCTCGCCATCGACGTCGAAGTCGCGGCCACGCACGAGACCGTAGACGTGGCGCCCCTGCTCGTTGGCACCGGTGATCCACGCGGTGCCAACCGCGACGCGCGGATCGACGAGATAGCGCACATTGCCTTCGCCGCCGAGGGCACCGGGGCCGATGTAGCCCTTCACCAGAGCCGGGTGCTTCGGGAAGTCCTCCTCCTCGAAGGGACGCAACGTCACGGGGTGAAGCGCCGCCTCGAGCCTCTTGACATCAACCTCGCGGTCCCCCGGGACCCCGATCGCGAGCGGTGCACTCGTGCCGTCCGGGTAGTCGGCCATGAAGACGACATTCTTGAGCGTGTCAGCCGCGGTCCAGTCGCGCTCCGGGTGCCGCAGGTCGTCACGCGCATTGGACACGTCGACCAGGGTGGCGATGGTGGGAGTGTCGGGGGTGTCGTGGACCTGGGCGGCCGGGAGTGCGGACGTGTCGGCGGGAGCAATCGGCGCGGTCTGGAAGGCCTCGACGTTGGCGGCGTAGTCGCATGCGGTGCAGCGGACGTAGGTGTCCTCGCCCGAGTCGGTGGGAGCGAGGAATTCCTCGCTCGCCGAGCCACCCATCGCACCCGACTGCGCAGACACGATGACGAAGTCGAGGCCCAGGCGCCCGAAGCACGAGATGTAGGCGTCGCGGTGGCGTTGGTAGGAGCGCTCGAGCCCGGCGTCATCGACATCGAAGGAGTAGGAGTCCTTCATGACGAACTCACGTCCTCGGAGGATTCCCGCACGGGGCCGCGCCTCATCGCGGTACTTGGTCTGGATCTGGTAGATCACGAGCGGCAGGTCCTTGTAGGAGGAGTACTCGCCCTTGACCATGAGGGTGAACATCTCCTCGTGGGTCGGGCCGAGGAGGTAGTCCCCGCCCTTGCGATCCTTCAGCCGGAAGAGGTTGTCGCCGTACTCCTCCCAGCGATGGGTGCGCTCGTAGGGATCGCGAGGGAGCAGCGCAGGGAAGTGCACCTCCTGGAAGCCCGCCTCGTCCATCTCCTCACGCACGATGGCCTCGATGTTGCGGTAGACGAGATAGCCGAGGGGCAGCCAGGAGAAGACACCGGGTGCGATGCGACGCACATAGCCGGCGCGCACGAGGAGCCGGTGGCTGGGCACCTCGGCGTCGGCCGGGTCATCGCGAAGCGTGCGCACGAAGAGCTGGGACATTCGCAGCAGCACGGGCTCTCCTCGCGGACGACAGTGGGGAGAGGCTACCGGGCCATGGCGGTGCGGCTGACCGGAGCGCACGGTCGCTTCACAGCAGGCACGGTGCTCTAGAGCAGGACGGTGGCGAATTCCCCGGCATGCCGGAAGCCCACGGCCTCGTAGCAGCGCCGGGCCACGGTGTTGTAGTCGTTGACGTAGAGGCTCACCAGGGGGGCGAAGGATGCTCGGGCGATGGCCGCCACCGCCGCCATGCCCGGCTCACTGAGGCCGCGGCCCCTGTGCTCGGGAGCCACCCACACACCCTGCAACTGGCAGGCACGTGACGACACAGCCCCAATCTCGGCCTTGAAGACCACCCGCCCGCCGTCGATGAGGGCCAGGGCGCGCCCTTCCCGCACGAGCTCGGCGATCCGGGCGCGGTACGCCGCCCCCGCGCCGCCGGCCACCGGGGAGACGCCGACCTCCTCGGTGAACATCGCGATGCAGGCCGGCACGAGCAGATCGATCTCCTGCGCTCGTACTGGGCGCACGCGGGGGTCCGGCTCAAGGCGTGGCTGGCCATCGAGCACGAGGAGTGGCTGACTGGCGCGCACCTCGCGGGCTCGCCCCCAGGCCCCATCGAGCCGCCGCCACAGGTCGAGGACCTCATCGGCGGGCCCGACCAGCGAAGAGCCGCGGCGCCCGGAGCGCCGCAGGCGCTGTGCCAGCACCTCGCGCGCTGCATCGTCGGTGGCCACGGGCACGACGTTGGCGCCCACGTGGGCGGCGGCCACGCAACGACCGCCACGCTCCACCGCGAGGAAGTCTGCCGCGAGGCGATGGCGACTGGCTTCACGATGCGCCCGCCCCCGGTGCTCCGCCGCGCGGATCTCCGCGAGGCGAGAGGCCACGAAGCAGTGCGCCACAGGATCTGCGTCGATGAGACGCTCGAGGTCGGGAAGGTCGGCGGGCCCTAGGGGGCGGACGACCCCGCCATGCTCAGCCGACGGTGACGACGGGATCGCCGGAGCCGTCATCGCCCATCTCCTCGGCCAGCTTCATTGCCTCCTCGATGAGCGTCTCGACGATCTGGTGCTCGGGGACCGTCTTGATCACCTCACCGCGCACGAAGATCTGTCCCTTGCCATTGCCGGAGGCAACGCCGAGGTCAGCCTCGCGCGCCTCGCCCGGGCCGTTGACCACGCATCCCATGACGGCGACGCGCAGGGGCACTTCAAGACCCTCGAGTCCAGCCGTCACTTGCTCGGCGAGGGTGTAGACGTCGACCTGAGCGCGCCCACACGACGGGCAGGAGACGATCTCGAGACCGCGCTGGCGCAGGTTGAGCGACTCGAGGATCCCGATGCCGACCTTGACCTCCTCGACGGGAGGCGCCGACAGCGAGACGCGGATCGTGTCGCCGATGCCCTGCGACAGGAGCGCACCGAAGGCGACCGCCGACTTGATCGTGCCCTGGAAGGCCGGGCCGGCCTCGGTGACGCCGAGGTGCAGCGGATAGTCGCACTGCGCGGAGAGCAAGCGGTAGGCCTGCACCATGACGACGGGATCGTGGTGCTTCACGGAGATGGCGATGTCGCCGAAGCCGTGCTCCTCGAACAGCGATGCCTCCCACAGCGCCGACTCGACGAGCGCCTCGGGCGTCGCCTTGCCGTACTTCTCCATGAGCCGCTTGTCGAGAGAGCCGGCGTTGACGCCGATCCGGATCGGCGTGCCCACATCCTTGGCCGCGCGCGCGATCTCCTTGACCTTGTCATCGAACTGCTTGATGTTGCCGGGATTGACGCGCACGCCCGCGCACCCGGCCTCGAGGGCCGCGAAGACGTACTTCGGCTGGAAGTGGATGTCGGCGACGACGGGGATGCCCGACTTGCGCGCGATCTGGGGCAGGGCGTCGGCGTCGTCCTGGCTGGGCACCGCGACGCGCACGATCTGGCAGCCCGCGGCGGTGAGTTCGGCGATCTGCTGCAGAGTCGCATTGACGTCGGCGGTGAGGGTCGTCGTCATCGACTGCACGCTCACCGGCGCATCTCCCCCCACCTTGACGGGGTGCGTGGGGTGGCGCAGGAGAAGCTGATGGGTCGGGCGGCGCGGGGCCAGGGTGGGCGGTGGGGCTGCAGGCAGGCCCAGGTCGATGCTCACCCAGTCAGTATCCCCGACGCCAGCCGCTTCGACATCCCGGGGAACGACCGGCGTCAGCCCAGGGTGAGTGGCTTCACCAGGTCGGCGAAGATCACGATCGCACCCACGGCCACGAGAGCGATCGCGACAACGTAGGCGACAGGCAGCAGCCGGGCCACGTCGACGGGGCCGGGGTCCGGCTTGCGGCGCACGCGCGCCCACTGACGACGACCACCCTCGTAGAGCGCCCCGGCCACATGGCCCCCGTCCAGGGGAAGGATCGGCAGGAGGTTGAACAGGAAGAGGAAGAGGTTGAGCGATGCCGCCAGCCCGAGGAACATCGCCAACTTCGCTTCGACCGGTTCCCCCGACGCCACGACTTCACCGCCGAGGCGGCTCACGCCGACGACACTCACCGGGCTGTCGATCTGGCGCTCCCCACCTCCCACGAGCGTCTCGGTGACGAGTTCATAGACACGGACGGGCATCGACACCAGCGCCACCGCAGAGCGCGCGGTGAGGTCCCACATCTGCGCGGGCACCGCCGACCACGGCTGGGCGACGTACTCGATCTCGGGACGCACGCCGAGGAATCCGGTGGTCTCGGTCGCTCCCGTGGGCTCGCCCACCTCGTCATAGACCGGACGCGTGACATCGACCGTGCTCACGGGGATGTCGACGGTGCTCCCATCGGCCCGCTGGACGGTGAGCACGCCGTCGGCGGCGCCCTCGGCACGGATCTGCTGGGTGAGCTCGTCCCACGACGCGGGGGCGTTGCCGTTGTACGCCGTGATGACATCTCCCGGCTGCAACCCGGCGATGGCGGCCGGCGACTCTCCGGCCGCGCAGGCGCCGGATGCGTCGGCCTCACCGGAAGGGACCGCGACGGTGGGCACGCAGGGCACGACAGCCGACACCGTGAGACTGGGCTGCGCGACGCCGATCCCCACCAGGACGGCGGCGAAAAGGAAGAACGCGAGCACGAGGTTCATGAAGGGGCCGCCGAGCATGATGATCACGCGCTTGTGGACCGGCAACTTGTAGAAGACGCGGTTCTCGTCCCCCGGGGCGATCTCCTCGAGCGACTGGCGGCGCGCATCCTCGACAAGGAGAGCGAGCCTTCCCGTCGACATCGTCCGCGCGGTGCCCTCGGGCGCGTCCTTGGGTGGCGGCAGCATCCCGATCATGCGGATGTAGCCACCGACCGGGATGGCCTTGACGCCGTACGACGTCTCGCCCTTGCGCTTCGACCACAGCGTCGGGCCGAAGCCGACCATGTATTCGGTGACCTTGACCCCGAACTTCTTGGCCGGGACGAGGTGGCCGATCTCATGAAGGGCGATCGATGCCAGGATGAGCAGGAAGAACAGGACAATGCCCACGACCTCCCACATCATCGCTCTCCGATCAACTCAGCGGCCGCGGATCGCGCCCAGGCGTCTGCGACAAGGACGTCCTCCACCGTCAGGGGGTTCCCGCCGGTCCCTTGATTGTCGCCCCCGAGGTGGCGCTGAAGCACCTCGGCGATGACCTCGGCGATGCCCAGGAAGTCCAGGCGCCCATCGAGGAAGGCGGCCACGCACGCCTCGTCAGCGGCGTTGAAGACCGCCGGTGCCGTGCCTGCCGCCTCGCCGGCCCTCCGGGCCAGGCCCAGCGCAGGGTAGGCCGCGTGGTCCACGGGCAGGAACTCCCAGGTGGTCGCCATCGACCAGTCGCAGGCGGGCGCGGCTCCGGCAACGCGTTCGGGCCACCCGAGAGCCCAGGCGATCGGCAGCCGCATGTCAGGCGGACTCGCCTGCGCGAGCGTGGATCCGTCAGCGAACTCCACCATCGAGTGCACGATGGACTGCGGATGGACGACGACATCGATGCGATCGAAGGGGATGTCGAAGAGCAGGTGCGCCTCGATGACCTCAAGTCCCTTGTTGACCAGGGTGGAGGAGTTGATCGTGACGAGCGGGCCCATGGACCATGTCGGATGATCGAGTGCCTGAGCGGGCGTGACGGTCGCCAGTCTCTCGCGCGACCAGCCGCGGAAGGGACCGCCACTGGCGGTGAGGATCAGCCGCGATATCTCGGCGCGGGTGCCCCCCATGAGGCATTGCGCGAGCGCTGAATGCTCGGAGTCGACCGGTCGGATCTGCCCCGGCTGTGCGCGCTCGCGCACGAGCGGGCCGCCGACGATGAGCGACTCCTTGTTGGCCAGGGCCAGCGCCGTGCCGGCCTCGAGCGCGGCAAGCGTGGGCAGCAGCCCGGCCGCCCCCGCGAGCCCGTTGAGGACCACGTCGCACGGTCGCCCGGCAAGCTCCGCTGACTCCCGCTCCCCCACGGCCACGTCGATGACCCCGTGGCGGCGCGCCTGCTCCCCCAGGAGGTCAGGCTGACCCCCTCCGGCCGAGAGACCCACGACCCGGAACCGCTCGGGATTGCGCTCGATGATGTCGAGGGCCTGGCGCCCGATCGAGCCCGTGCTG
>VGBQ01000095.1 GCA_016870425.1 Actinomycetota bacterium
TCGGGCGTCACCTCCGCACCCCACACGTCCAGTCCGGTGCCCAGGTCGCGCATGCGCGCGCGCGAGTGCTCCCGGCCCGCGGGATCGCGGAGGACCGCCTCGACACCGAGCGAGCCGTGGCCCTCGCGGAAGGCCGTCGCGCGCACAGGCACCTGCTCGCCCACGACAGCCTTGGCGGGCACGCGACCGGATTCGACAGTTGGAGAGATGTCGGTGACGGGGATCCGACCCCCGAGGAGTGCGGGCACCGCGACCGATGGCGCAGCCTGGCTGGGAGGCACGCTGGCGGGTGCCTTCTTGGCCGGGGTCTTCTTGGCCGGGGCCTTCGATGGGGCGGCCTTCTTGGCCGGTGCCTTCTTGGCCGGGGTCTTCTTGGCCGGGGCCTTCGATGGGGCGCTGGCCTGCTTGCGCGATGCCCGCTCCGCCATGCGTGGAGCCTACTGGCCCTCGGGCTCCGTGCGCGGCCCCTGCTCATTCGCCGAGTGGACAGTTGTCGGGTCAGCGCGCCTCATGGATGCACCCGACAACTGTCCACTCGGCGTCCCAGCGGGTGCCCGGGCGTGCCCGGGGGTGCCAGCGGGTGCCCGGGGGCATGCCCGACGGGAGTCACGGGGCGTGGGTCGACGGAGTGGGCGGAAGTCTCGTCGCCGATCCCATCGCGCCCCCGCAAAGGGCCGTAAGCGCACTGCAAGCGCTCGCCTGCCTTGCGGTCGATCCAGGAGTTTTCCGTCGTGTCGCCGCAAGGTCAGCCGCTGGTCGTCTCAGCCTGTGTCCACCCGCTAGCGTGACGGCCGTGAAGGCCATTCGCAGGTTCACCGTCCGCACGGTCGTCCCCGCAGAGCTTGAGCCACTCGAGGAGCTGGCCGCCAACCTGCACTGGGCGTGGAGCCCGGAGACCCGCGACGTCTTCCGTGCCATCGACCCCGATCTGTGGGATCGCGGCGGTGATGATCCCGTGCGAATCCTCGGTGAAGTCTCCCGTGAGCGACTGCAGGAGCTGGCGAATGACCCGGGCTATGTCGACTGGGTACGCCGTACCCGTGACGACCTGCGGACCTACCTGCATCGCGAGGCCTGGTACCAGGACCAGCCGGAGGATCGCCCGCAGTGCATCGCCTACTTCTCTCCGGAGTACGGCATCGCCGCGGCACTGCCGCAGTACTCCGGGGGCCTGGGCATCCTCGCGGGGGATCACCTCAAGGCTGCATCCGACCTCGGCGTGCCCATCATCGGCGTCGGCCTGTTCTACCGATCGGGCTACTTCCACCAGGCGCTGTCGCGCGAGGGCTGGCAGCAGGAGACCTACCCGGTCGTGGATCCCGATGGCCTGCCCGTCTCTTTGCTCCGCGATGCAGCGGGCGATCGGGTGACCATCTCCGTAGGGCTGCCCGGCGGGCGCTCCCTGCGGGCGCGTGTCTGGGTCGCGCATGTGGGTCGCGTCGATCTGCTCCTCCTGGACTCCGACATCGAGGAGAACGACCCTGTCGATCGCGAGGTCACGGACCGGCTCTACGGCGGGGGCAGCGAAAATCGACTCGCGCAGGAAGTGCTCCTCGGCATCGGGGGCGTGCGGGCGCTGCGCCGCTACTGCGAGATCACCGGGCACCCCGCGCCCGAGGTATTCCACTCCAATGAAGGGCACGCAGGCTTCCTCGGGCTCGAGCGCATGCGCGAACTCGTCGTCGCTGGACTCGACTTCGACTCTGCGCTTGAGGCCGTGCGTGCAGGGACGGTGTTCACGACCCACACGCCCGTGCCCGCCGGCATCGACCGCTTCCCACGCGAGCTCATCGAGCGGTTCTTCGGCGGAGACAATGCCGAGCCGGGAATGCCCGTGGAGCGCATCCTCGACCTCGGTGCGGAGTCCTTCGAGGGTGGCGACCCCGCCGTCTTCAACATGGCCGTCATGGGCTTGCGCCTCGCGCAGCGAGCCAACGGCGTGAGCCTGCTCCACGGAGCCGTGAGCCGCGGGATGTTCGCCGGCCTCTGGCCGGGTTTTGATCCCGACGAGGTGCTCATCACGTCCATTACCAACGGAGTGCATGCGCCGACCTGGGTGGCGCGCGAGGTGCGCGACCTTGCCGCTCGTGAGGTGGGGCCGGAGCTGGTCGAGGAGGGTCGTGGCTGGGAGGCGATCGGGCGCATCCCCGACGAGGCCATCTGGCCGGTCAAGCGCCTCCTCAGGGAGAAGCTTGTTGCAGATGCCCGCGCGCGCCTGCGAGCCTCGTGGCGCGCACGCGGTGCCAGCGACGCCGAACTCGGCTGGATCGACGGCGTACTCGATCCCGACATCCTGACGATCGGCTTCGCGCGACGCGTGCCGTCGTATAAGCGCCTGACGCTCATGCTGCGCGACCCCGACCGCCTGCGTGAGCTCCTCCTCGACCGCGAGCGCCCTGTGCAGCTCGTCATCGGAGGCAAGGCGCACCCCGCGGACGACGGTGGCAAGCGCCTCATCCAGGAGCTCGTGCGCTTCGCCGACGACCCCGAGGTGCGCCATCGCATCGTCTTCCTGCCCGACTACGACATCGCCATGGCAACCGTCCTGTATCCCGGCTGCGATGTCTGGCTCAACAACCCGATCCGCCCGCTGGAGGCGAGTGGCACGTCGGGGATGAAGGCCGCCTTGAATGGTGCTCTCAACCTGTCGATCCTCGATGGCTGGTGGGATGAGTGGTACGACGGGGAGAACGGCTGGGCCATCCCCACGGCGGATGGCGTCGAGGATCCTGAGAGACGCGATGACCTCGAGGCTGCGGCGCTCTATGACCTCATCGAGCGCGAGGTCGCGCCTACCTTCTACCAGCGTGGCGACGACGGACTGCCGCATCGCTGGATTGAGCGTGTGCGCCACACGCTCATGACGCTCGGGCCGAAGGTCCTCGCGAGTCGCATGGTCGGCGAGTACGTCACGCGACTCTACGAGCCCGCAGCCCGGTCCTCGCGTCGAGCCGCAGCGGACGACTACGCGCTCGCACGCGACCTGGCGGCGTGGAAGATGCGCGTGCAGGCGGCATGGCACGGGGTCGCCGTCGAGCACGTCGAGGCCATGGGCGTGGGTGACGCTCCTGCACTGGGGGCTCCTCTCCACCTGCGCGCTCATGTCCGGCTCGGCGACCTCAGTCCTGATGACGTCCTCGTGCAGGTGGCCTTCGGGCGCGTCGACGCAGACGATCGCCTGGTTGCACCCGCGTACGCCGATCTGAAGGCCGAGGAGGGCTACGACGGCAGTCGATGGCTCTTCTCCGGAGACATCTCGCTTGAGCGCACCGGACCCTTTGGCTACACCGTGCGCGTGCTGCCGCGCCACAGTGGCATGGCGTCGCCCGTGGAGATGGGCCTGCTCGCAGCCCCGGCACCCTTGGGGGCCCCGGCAGAGCCGGTGCTGCGCTAGTCCGCTCGGGCCGTCTAGGACGCCACGCGCAGCAGCGCGGAGGAGCGCGGTGCGAGTCGTACCGCGGTGCCCGCCGGGATCGGACCGGGGGAGCCCGACGGGGGCGCCTCTGCCGCCCCGTCGACCCGAATCAGGCCGCCTGTGTCGAAGACGACGTCGTACGACGCTCCGAAGGGCTCCCCCGGAAGCGTGAAGTCGAACTCGTCGTCTGATGCGTGCATGATGAAGAGGAAGGAGTCGTCCGTCGGCGGGAGCGGCTCGCCGGGCACGTGGTGGAGTTCACCGGACAGGTACATCCCGAGCGTCTTGGTCCACGGCGCATTCCACTCGTCGTTGGTGAACGGCTGACCGTCCGGGCCTACCCACCCGAGGTCGGGCGCACCACCCTCGCTCACGGGCCGCCCGTCGAAGAAGTAGCGCTGGCGGAAGACGCGGTGATCGCGCCGCAGGGTGAGCACGCGACGCGTGAAGTCCAGCAGATCGTCCTGCCACGGCTGGAGATCCCAGTCGTACCACGAGATCTCGTTGTCCTGGCAGTAGGCGTTGTTGTTGCCCCGTTGCGTGCGACCGATCTCGTCGCCCCCCAGCAGCATCGGCACCCCTGTGGAGAGTAGGAGCGTGGCGATCACGTTGCGCACCTGGCGCTGACGGATGTCGTTGATGGCCGCGTCGTCGGTCTCGCCCTCGACACCGTAGTTCGCGGACCTGTTGTCATCCGTGCCATCGCGGTTGTCCTCGAGGTTGGCCTCGTTGTGCTTGTGCTCGTAGGTGGTCAGGTCGCGCATGGGGAAGCCGTCGTGCGCGGTGATGAAGTTGATCGACGAGTAGGGCCGGCGGCCTTCACCTGCGTAGAGGTCCGCTGAGCCGGAGAGGCGCCAACCCAGCTCGCCGACACCGGAAGCACCACGCCAGAAGTCGCGCAGGTTGTCGCGGTAGAGGCCGTTCCACTCAGCCCACAGGGTGGGGAACTCCCCGACCTGGTAGCCGCCCGGGCCGACATCCCAGGGCTCGGCGATGAGCTTGACCCGACGCAGAGTGGGGTCCTGCTGGATCGTCGTCATGAAGGTGCCGAGCATGTCGACGTCATGGAAGGAGCGCGCCAGTGCCGAAGCCAGGTCGAATCGGAATCCGTCGACGTGCATCTCGGTCACCCAATAGCGCAGCGAGTCCATGACCATCTGCAGGACGTGCGGGTTGGAGACATCGAGGGTGTTGCCACACCCGGTGTAGTCCATGTAGTGGCGGCCGTCGCTCAGGCGGTAATAGCCGGGGTTGCAGATGCCGCGGAAGGACAGGGTGGGGCCGAGCTCGTTGCCCTCGGCCGTGTGGTTGTAGACCACGTCGAGGATCACCTCCAGCCCCGCCGCGTGGAGGGTGCGGACCATCTCCTTGAACTCGCGCACCTGCTCGCCTCGGGTGCCGCTGGCGGAATACCTCGCGTGCGGGGCGAAGAAACCCAGGGTGTTGTAGCCCCAGTAGTTAGTCAGGCCCAGCTGCAGCAGATGGGTCTCGTCGACGAAGTGGTGCGTCGGCATGAGCTCCACGGCGGTGACACCGAGACCGACGAGGTGATCGACGACAGCCGGATGTGCGAGCCCGGCGTAGGTGCCACGCAGGTGCTCGGGCACGTCCGGATGGCGCATGGAGATGCCCCGCACGTGTGTCTCGTAGATGACCGTGTCGGTCCACGGTGTCTGCGGGGGTCGGTCGTCGTACCAGTCGAAGGACGTCGTGACGGCGATGCTGCGCGGCACGAAGGGTGCGGAGTCGGAGTCGTTGCGCACGAGGTCATCGTCGCCCTCGTGTGCGAAGACGGCGGGGTCGAGACGGAACTCTCCGTCGAGGGCGCGCGCATAGGGATCCATCAGCAACTTGTGGGGATTCCATCGAGCACCCTGGCCCGGGTCCCACGGGCCATCGACACGGAAGCCGTACGCCGCCCCCGGCGCGATGCCGGCGATGTGTCCGTGGAAGACGCCGAAGGTCTGCTCCGGCAATCGGATCCGCTGCTCGCGTCCGGCGTCATCGAATAGGCACAGGTCCACGGCGGTCGCGCCGGGCGCCCAGAGCGCGACATTGGCACCCGTGGCGTCGAGGGTCAGGCCGAGCGGATCCCAGGACCCGGCCCCGTCGATCGTTGGCTGCATGTGCCCCTCATGTCGTGGCCTCTCCCGTGGAGACCGCGGGCCACGCTACTAGGCTGCATGAACGCGGGCGGGCAGCGCGCGCACGACCGGTCAGGAGGCGGGCATGTCGGCAGAGGTCTCGATGGACGTGATCGACGGCATCGCCACGATCCGCTTCGAGCGCCCGCCCATGAATGCCCTGTCCATCAGCGTGCAGGAGGGCCTGCGGGATGCTGCCCGCGAGGCGGCCGTCCGCCGGGACGTCGCGGCCGTCATCGTCTACGGCGGACCCAAGGTCTTCGCCGCGGGAGCCGACGTCAAGGAGATGGTCGACTGGTCGCTGCCGGAGGCATTGGAGCGCACGCGCGCCCTCCAGGACTGCTTCACGGCCATCGAGCGGATCCCGCAGCCCACCATCGCCGCGGTCACCGGCTTCGCTCTCGGCGGCGGCTGCGAACTCGCGATGTGCTGCGACTTCCGGGTGGCCGGCGACAACGCCAAACTCGGCCAGCCCGAGATCCTGCTGGGCATCATCCCCGGTGCCGGCGGCACTCAGCGCCTGCCGCGTCTGGTCGGCCTGTCGCGCGCCAAGGACCTGATCCTCAGCGGCAGATTCGTGGGTGCGCAGGAGGCGCAGGCGATCGGGCTCGTCGATCGCGTCGTCGCCCCGGAGTCGGTCTACGACGAGGCACTCGCCTGGGCGGGGCAACTCGCACGGGGGCCCCGCCTGGCCATGCAGGCCGCCAAGGCGGCAATCGCGCGTGGCATGGAGACCGACCTCGAGGACGGCCTCGAGCTCGAGCGCGTGCACTTCGCGAGCCTGTTCGGCACCCGTGATCGCGAGATCGGCATGCGGACCTTCATCGACAAGGGCCCAGGGCAGGCGGAGTTCACCGGGTCATGAGCATCGACGAGGCACGGCTTCAGGAGGCATGGGCCGATCCCAAGGTCGCCAACATCGTCTACCACGACTGGGAGGCCTCCACCTACGACGAGAAATGGAGCATCTCCTACGACGAGCGGTGCATCTCCTACGCCCGTGATCGCTACGTCCACATCGCGGGCGACGCGGGCTGGCCGGTCCCGCGCATGCTCGAGATCGGCGCGGGCACCGGGTTCTTCACGCTCAACCTCATGCAGGCGGGCCTCGCGGACTCAGCCGTCGTCACGGATATCAGCCAGGGCATGGTCGATGTCGCCGTGCGCAATGGTCGGGCGCTCGCGCTTGCCGTCGAAGGCCAGGTCGCGGACGCCGAAGCCCTGCCTTTCGGCGATGGTGACTTCGACCTCGTTATCGGGCACGCCGTCCTGCACCACATCCCCGACCTCGACCTGGCCTTCCGGGAGATCCTGCGCGTGCTGAGGCCGGGCGGGCGCTTCGTCTTCTGCGGCGAGCCCACGGCAAAGGGCGACGTCATCGCACGGCGGCTGTCCACGTGGACCTGGCGGGCCGCGGGCCGTGCCGCGCGGCTCCCGGGCTTGCGCGAGCGCTTCGCGCGCACGCCGGAGGAGCTCGCGCAGTCCTCGGAAGAGGCGCACCTCGAGGCCGTCGTCGACCTGCACACGTTCGATCCCGACGCGCTCGCACGGCTCGCAATCCGCGCAGGCGCGGTGGACGTCGCGATCGTGACCGAGGAACTCACCGCGTCCTGGTTCGGCTGGCCCGTGCGCACTCTTGAGGCCGCCGTCAGGCCGGGGTCACTCGGCTGGGGATGGGCGATGTTCGCCTACCGCACGTGGATGGCCCTGGACGCCCTCGACCGCCGCGCACTTGCCCGAGTCGTGCCCGACGAGTTCTTCTACAACGTGAGCGTCACCGGGGTCCGGCCCTGACTCCCACGCGCGATCCCCGTCAGGCGAGGTTCGTCACTATGGCCTCGCTGCGCTGGATCGTGGGCAACCGTGCATGGTCGTGGTGGTATCTCGTGCGCTACTGGAGGTTCATGGTCTTCCGGCTGCGCAACCCCCACATCGTCACGGAAGGGTTCGTCTTCCTTGGTCGCCGGGTGCAGGTGTATGCCCGCCGCGGATATGGCCGGCTCATCCTGGGCCGATGGGTGCACATCGGCGACGAGAACAGGCTGCGCTGCCATGAGGGCACCATGCGGGTGGGGGACAAGTGCGTCTTCGGCCGGGACAACACGGTCAACTGCTTCCTCGATGTGGAATTCGGCGAGGGCACCATCGTGGCCGACTGGGTCTATGTCTGCGACTTCGACCACGTCACCGACGACGTCCATATCCCCATCAAGGACCAGGGCATCGTGAAGTCGCCCGTGCGTATCGGCCCCGACGTGTGGATCGGCGCGAAGGCCTCGGTCCTGCGCGGGACCACCATCGGCCGGGGCTGCGTCGTGGCTGCCCATGCGGTGGTGCGCGGTGATATCCCCGACTACGCGATCGTGGGCGGCATCCCGGCTCGCGTGCTCAAGGATCGTCGGGATGTCTACGACGCCCAGGGCGCCAGGCGCGAGGCCCTGGCTGACATCGCGCGCAAGACGGCGGTCGCGGCGGAGCGCAACGCCGTCACGGACGCAGCAGGTTGACCGATCGCTCGGGGATGCGCACCGGGGGAGTGCTCCTGTCCACTGCCGCGTCCCGCAGAGCTCGCGCGTAGGCATCGTCGGTCTGCGCGGCCAGCAGTGACCATCCGTAGGACGTCACGAGTCGCTCCCGAGCGGCGCCTGCCATGCGCCTGGACGCCGCGCTATCGGTGAGAGCATCGGTCACGGCGGCGGCCAGGCCCGCGACATCGCCCGGCTCGAAGGTGCGCCCCGTCACACCATCCTCGACGAACTCCGCGAGTCCGCCTGTGCGCGCGACAACAAGAGGTGCGCCCAGCGCCGCTCCCTCCAGCGCCACCAGACCGAAGGGCTCATACAGGCTCGGGATGACGAGGGCATCCGCCGCGGCGATGAGCCCGTGCAGCTCCGGCTCGGGGAGCCAGCCGACGAAGTCCACCGCGCGGCCGAGGCGGCGCGCGCGCACCTGGGCCTCGAGCTGGTCAGCGTGTCCGCCGCGCCCCGCGATGACGGTGCGCAGACCGGGGGTGCTTCGGCGCAGCCTGGGCAGGGCGTCGATGAGTGTGTGCGCGCCCTTCTCCCACTCCAGCCGGCCGACGAAGACGACGAGCGGTCCTGTCGCCCCGTGAGCATCGCGTGCCCGCGAGACCTGGGCCGGCTTGGCCCGCCACCGTCTCAGGTCGATGCCGTTGGCGACTACCGACACGTGATCACCCGCGAGCGAGAAGAGCTGCTCGACCTCGCGTCGCATGTGCTGGGAGCAGGTGATGACGTGGTCGGCTTCGTGCACGAGCCAGTGCTCGATGGAGTGGACGGCATCCGACAGCGGGCCGGGCAGCCAGCCCTGGTGCCTGCCGGCCTCGGTGGCGTGCACCGTGGCGACAAGGGCTTGAGCGCCGAGGACCTCGCGCAGGGTGACCCCCGCGTGGGCGGTCACCCAGTCATGGGCGTGCACGATGTCCACCGGCCCCGGGGCGACAGGGATCGTGCTCGAGGCCGCCCTGATCATCCCCGTTTGCATGCCGAGGACCCACGCGAGCAGCGTGTCCTCCTCGAAGGGCACGGCGGGCGGGTCGTGCGGAGCGCGGATGACGCGCACTCCGTCGACCTCGTCGAGCGAGACCACCGGGTCTGCCGTCTGGGTGAGGACCGTGACGTCGTCGCCTCGGGCCGCTTGAGCCTGCGTCAGAGCCTGCACGTGGCGCCCGAGCCCGCCGTAGACGATCGGGGGGTACTCCCACGACACGTGGAGCACGCGCATGGCCCGAGCATAGGGCTAGGCCGGTGTCTCCCCGCCGAGGAACGACCGCGCGTCGAGGCTGCCGAACGGGTGGTCGCGCTCCGCGTCACGTGCCGCGCGCCGGAGTGCGTCGTCGAGCCGGCCCTCGCGCAGGGTGTCGGCGAGGGCGGTGGTCGCCCGGGCGTGGCCGTCGAAGCGGGCTTGTGCGTAGTCCGCTGCGGTGTCGTGGCTCACCAGGAA
>VGBQ01000096.1 GCA_016870425.1 Actinomycetota bacterium
CCAGCGATGGCTGCGCGATCGCTGGGCCTGTCGTCCTGGCAGACCAATCGCTATGGCGCGCTTCCTGGGATAAGTGCCCCGCCGCCCCTACGCTGGGGACGTCCTCGGGCCTGGTGGCCCGCAACCGAACACTCGGAGGTACCCCATGGCATCGGTCGACCCCATGACCGGCCTGTCCTACGACGAGGAGCGCTCGGTAGCCGCGGCCCTCGGTCGCAACTGGTGGGCTTTGCTGGTACTCGGCATCGTCAGCCTCATCGTGGGCATCATCCTCATTTTGCGCCCGGGCGGCTCCACGTGGGTGATCGCCGTGGTGCTGGCCATCTACCTGGTCGTGTCGGGCATTGTCTCGCTCGTCCGTGCGTTTGCTCACGGCCTGCCGGGTGGGATGCGCGCCCTGCTCATCATCTCGGGTGTCGTGGCGCTCCTCCTGGGCCTGCTGATGTTCCGCTTCGGCCCTGAGGAGAAGGTCGAGATCTTCGGCATCTTCGTCGGAGTGTGGTTCCTCTTCTCCGGCATCCTCCAGCTGGCCAACTCGGCGTCGGTCTCTGACGGCAAGGGCTGGGCGATTTTCTCCGGCATCGTCTATCTCCTCGCCGGCATCGTGCTGCTCATCAATCCGTGGGCTGTCGAGATCTTCGTCTGGGTCGCCGGCATCTGGCTCCTCGTGCTCGGCATCTTCGAGATCATCTCGGCGTTCCAGGTCAAGTCACTGGCCAAGAAGGCCGCGGCCTAGCGCCCAATGGCCAAGGAGACCTCGCAGACCCTCGATCGGGGGCTTCGGGTCCTCTCGGTGCTCGCCGACTCCCCCGAGGGCCTCACCGTGACGGAAGTCGCGGCGGCCCTCGGGGTGAGTCGCACCGTCGTCTACCGGCTCATCGTCACTCTCGAGCAGCACGGCCTGGTGCGGCGCGGCACCGACGCCCGCTGCCGCCTCGGGCTCGCCGTCCTGACCCTCGCCCGGCAGGTGCAGCCGCTGCTGCGCGACGCGGCCATGCCCGTGCTGCGCCGGCTCGCTGAAGGCGCCGGCGCCACGGCCTACCTCGGCGTGGTGGACGGGCATGACCTCTTTGCTGTCGCGGTGGCTGAGCCACCTCGCTCCGATGTCCACATCGCCTACCGGCTCGGGTCCCGCATCCCGCTGGAGATGGGGGCGGCCGGGCGGGCGGTGCTCGCGGCGCGCACGGCGGCGGGTCGACCCCTCGACCCGCCGTGGGTGGTTGCCTCCGGAGACTCACCCGGCAGCAGCGGCATTGCCGCACCCGTGCTGGGCATCCCCGGGATCGAGGCCGCCGTCGGCGTGGCTGCCGCGGCCCCCGTCGAGGACATCGGGCCGCGGGTCGCTCGCGCTGCGCAGGACATCGCCCGCCTCCTTGGCTGACCCTCACGCGACGCAGATCACCCTGGGAATCTCCGACATCGGCCCGCCGGCTGAGCCTTTCGGCGCGACACCCGGCTTAGCCTGGTGTGACGCGCGGCGTTCTGCCGCTGGGGCAGCGGAGGGGTGACGATGGGACGGCGATCGATCACGGCTGTGGGGGCTGCCGTCGCGGTGGCAGCGTCCCTCGTCGTCGCGTCCCCGGTGAGCGCCGCCGATGATCCCCCGCGCCCCATCGTCTCCGGCTGGTTCGGGTGGTGGGCATCCGACCCCGTCATCGCGCAGATGGCGTCATCTGCTGACGGCGTCGTGGGCGAGGTGGCGATGTTCTGGTGGTCCTTCCAGGGGAGCAAGAACCCGCTGTGCATCTATGACAACGGCGACTACAACGGCAACGGGCGGTGGGGCGACTGCCTCACCGAGACGAGCACCCCCTGGACGACTCCGAAGTTCGACCGGCAGCGCAAGGCACTCCAGGCCGCAGGCATCAAGGTCAACGCATCGATCACCGATCTCGGCTCGGCCAGCAAGGGCAAGCTGAGCAGGTATCTCTCGACGTCCAAGAACCGCACGGCGTACGCCACACTCATCACGGAGTACGCCGTCAAGGCCGGGGTCGACGGCATCGACCTGGACTGGGAGGTCTTCGCCTTCCACGACGATCGCGACACATGGCAGGACACGCGAGGCCGTTGGATCGCGACAGTGCGCGCGCTCTCCAAGAGTTTGCGTGCTAAGGGCCTGACGCTATGGGCGACGGTGCCCGGTGGCACGGCAGCCTTCACCAGCGACGGCAGCCCCAACGACAGCACGGGCTACTGGGTCTACGCCTGGAAGGACATCGCGCCGTACATCGATCGCCTCAACATCATGGCCTACGACTACAGCTGGAGTCAGCCCGGTCCGATCGGGCCCAATGACTGGGCCCAGCGGGTCGCGGCGAGTGCCGTCGCACAGGTGGGCGAGACGCGCGCTCACAAGGTGTGGGTCGGCTCTCCGCAGTATGGCCGCGACTGGCCGGTCGTCTCGGGTGCGGGGTGGACGGTCAATCCCGAGTGCCCTGCCGGGTGGAAGCCCAACGCGACCCCGGTCAAGAAGCAGGAGATGGGCGGCAACGACCAGCGGCTCCTGGCCCAGCGGCTCGGCGTCAAGCCGACCTGGAATCCGGAGTACGGCGAGTGGACCTTCCAGTACTGGGAGCCGACCAAGGGCAAGGCGGGCAAGAAGAAGGTGCAGTGCGACATTCTGCGCGAGGTGTGGTTCGCCGATCACCGCTCCGCATTGGCGCGCGCGTCGATCGTGCCCGACCTGCGCATCGGCGGGATCGCTGTATGGCAGTTTGACTACGTCGGTGAGGACTTCTACGCCGGCCTGGTCGAGTACGGCCGCAAGATCGCACCGGCTCCGACGTCGGTGAATGTCAAGGCGACGCGGGCCACCGCCCACGGTCGCATGGTCACGGTGCGCGTCGAGACGCAGTCGCGGGCCGGTGCAGCCGAGGGAGCCGAGGCCACGCTCTATTTCACAGCGTCGACGGGCGCGGCGAGTCGGGCGAAGGTGCAGACCCTTGCCCTCGACGCCCAGGGTGCGGGTGTCTTCCGGGTCCCCGCCGAGACCACGGGCTCCTGGGTTGTGTCGGTCGCGGGATCATGGGCGCGGCTGCCGGGCGAGAGCGCACCGGCGCCGACCAAGGTGCGCTACGGAGTGGATGCCAAGGCCAGTGCGTCCACGGTGCCGTCCAACACCGCGCTCACCCTCTCCGGCTCCGTCTCGCCGGCCGTGGCAGGGACCACCGTGAACTTCCAGCGGCGCACCGGCACCGGCGATTGGCGCGACATCACGACCGGCACCACCGACGCCAACGGGGCAGCGAGCATCACCCTCCGGCCGTCGGTCAAGGGACAGGTGACCTATCGGCTTCTCGTGCCTGAGTCGCCGGGCCTGGTGCGCGGCTTCTCCAAGCGCATCGTCGTCACGGTGACCTGAGCACCGCCGTACCCTGGTGTCGTGACGACCGCGCCGACCGAGCTCGAGCGCCCCGAGGTGGACGAGACGGTCGCGACGGATGTCCCGTGGATCACCATCGTCTGGAATGACCCGGTCAACCTCATGTCCTACGTGACGTACGTCTTCATGACCTACTTCCACTACCCGCGGGAGAAGGCCGAGACCTTGATGATGCAGGTGCATCAGGACGGTCGCGCCGTGGTCTCCGCAGGATCGCGCGACGAGATGGAGCGCGACGTCGCGGCCATGCACTCCTACGGCCTCTGGGCGACGCTGGCCAAGGACGACTCATGAGTGTCCACGGATTCAGGCGCACGGCCACCGGCCGCATCGTGCTCCGCGTCGACGTCGTGGAGAAGGGCCTGCTCTCCACCCTGCTGGAGCAGTTGGCCGAGTTCGTCACCCCCGAGGGTGCGGACGACGAGGATCCGCTCGTCCGCCTGGTCGGCCTCGACCCCGATGCCGAGCGCCCGGAGGATCCCGCTCTCGCCAGGCTCTTTCCCGATGCCTATCTCGATGACGCGGAGTCCGCGGCGCAGTTCCGACGCTTCACAGAGCGCTCATTGCGCGAGGCGAAGCTCGCCCACGCAGCCACGGCCCTGGAGACCCTGCGTCGGTCCGGGGAGAAGGTCACGCTGAGTGCCGACGAGGCGACCGCGTGGCTGGGCGCGCTCAACGATGTGCGGCTGGCCCTCGGCACCCGACTGGGTGTCACCGAAGAGGGGGTCGCCGAGCTTGCCGCGTTGCCCGATGACGATCCGAGAGCGGCGACCTTCCACGTCTACGACTGGCTGACCTTCCTGCAGGAGAGCCTGGTCCGGGCGGTCATGCCCTGACACGCGGAAGCGGCGGAGCCCGCAGGCCCCGCCGCCCCTGAGCGCTGGTGCAGTGACTACTTGCTGGAGGGTGCTTCCTTCATCTCGGCCTCGGCGAACTCCGGGCTGTCGTCCATCGACTTGATCCGGGCGATCTTGAAGATGAGCAGGCCGTAGAGGCACTTCGCCAGGACGTCCGCGAGGGAGTAGCCGATCTGGCGGTAGACGAAGGCGTCCGCGCCGTCGAGCCCGAGCATCGGGAAGGCGTAGGAGATCGGGTAGACGCCCCACGTCGCCAGCAGCAGCCAGCGCAGCCCCGCGAGCTCCTTGCCCACCTGATTGGGCTGGCTCTTGGCCGCGCGACTGAGCTCGACGAAGAGCACGTAGAGGATGTAGATGAAGGGAATCGTCGACAGCGCTCCCCAGATGGCCTTGGGGGCGATCTCTGCAGTGACCTCGCCGGGGTAGCCCAGGATGATCATCAGGGCGGAGGCGGGGATGAGCTTCCACAGCAGCGAGCGACGCACGGCTGCCGGGAGAGCAAGCACCGCGACCGTTTCGAAGAGCAGCAGCGGCACGGTGAGCAGCCAGTCGACGTAGCGGTAGCCCTCATTGAAGCCATCACCCTTAACGAGTTCGAAGACCTCCTGCACGCCGGGAGTGCCAGCGCCCACGGCGATGTAGGCGTCGGAGAACGAGTCGAAGATGCGCATGTAGTGGTAGGCCGCGATGAAGCAGACCATCGCGGAGACCACGAGCGCCAGCCGGTAGCGCGGCAGGACGCGCGGTGTCACGGCCAAGAGGAACACGGTGGTCGCGGCCATGGCCGCCAGTGCGAGCGACAAGATGTTGTAGACCGTTTGGAACTGAGCGTTGGTGAGAGTCTCTACGACCTCCACGCTGAACCCCTTTCTCGAGGCGCGCCAGGCGCCGCTTGCGTGCGCCTCAAGGCGCCCTATGGGGTCGGACTGTCCTCCGGGTCGGCGTACCCCGCAAGTTGAATTATCTGTGGCGCGATTTAGGCGCGCTAGGGGTTTCGAAATTCGCAACCCTACGCTTGCCCCATGCTCACCATCCGTGGGGAACTCATCGACGCCATGGCGGCCCATGCCCGTGCGGACCACCCGGACGAGGCCTGCGGCGTCATTGCGGGCCCGGATGGCAGCGGTCGCCCCGAGCGCTTCATCCCCATGGTCAACGCGGCCCGGTCGCCCACCTTCTACGAGTTCGACTCGGCCGACCTGCTGCGCCTCTATCGGGAGATGGACGATCGGGACGAGGAGCCCGTGGTGATCTACCACTCCCACACGGCCACCGAGGCCTACCCCTCGCGGACCGACATCTCCTATGCGTCGGAGCCCGGGGCCCACTATGTGCTGGTCTCCACGCGCGAGTGTGGGTCGGGAGATGGGCCGGTCGAGGTGCGGTCCTTCCGGATCATCGACGGGGTGGTCACGGAGGAGCCCATCGAGATCGTCGCCTAGGCTTGCCCCATGCCCGCTGAGGTCCGTATCCCCACCATCCTGCGCCCGTACACCGGGGGCGACAAGATCGTCACCGGCGAAGGGGTCGACCTGGGCAGACTCATTGCCGATCTGGACAGCCGCTACCCGGGCATCGCCGAGCGACTGGTCGACGAGCAGGGGCTACGCCGATTCGTCAACGTCTACCTCAACGACGAGGATGTCCGCTTCCTGGGCGGACTCGACACCGTCGTCGCCGACGGCGACTCCGTCACGATCCTGCCCGCCGTCGCCGGCGGCTGACCCCGCGCGACATGCGCTACGACTCGCTGCTCGACTCGGTCGGCAACACCCCGCTCGTCGGGTTGCCGCGACTGTCGCCGAGCGAGGATGTGCGCCTGTGGGCCAAGCTCGAGGACCGCAATCCCACGGGATCGGTGAAGGATCGTGCCGCACTGCGCATGATCGAGCAGGCGGAGAAGGATGGCATCCTCTTTCCTGGTTGCACCATCCTCGAGCCGACGAGCGGCAACACCGGCATCTCGCTCGCCATGGCAGCCCGGCTGAAGGGCTACAAGCTCGTGTGCGTCATGCCGGAGAACACCTCGACCGAGCGCACCCAGATCCTGCGGATGTGGGGGGCCGAGATCGTCTATTCCCCGGGGGCCGGCGGCTCCAATGAGGCGGTGCGCGTGGCCCGGCGCATGGCTGCGGAGCACCCGGACTGGGTGATGCTCTACCAGTACGGCAACCCGGCTAATGCGGAGGCGCACTACGTCACCACCGGCCCGGAGATCCTCGCCGACCTGCCCACCATCACCCACTTCGTCGCGGGCCTCGGCACGACCGGCACGCTCATGGGAGCCGGGAGATATCTGCGAGAGCACAAGCCGGATGTGCAGATCGTCGCCGCCGAGCCGAGATACGGCGAGCTGGTCTACGGTCTGCGCAATCTCGACGAGGGCTTCGTGCCCGAGCTCTACGATCCCGATGTGCTCACGACGCGCTTCTCGGTCGGTCCACGTGACGCGCTCAAGCGCACGCGCGAGTTGCTTGACCAGGAGGGCATCTTCGCGGGCATTTCGACCGGCGCAATCCTGCATGCCGCACTCGGACTCGCGAACAAGGCTGTCAAGGCGGGGGAGTCTGCTGACATCGCCTTCATCGTGTGCGATGGCGGTTGGAAGTACCTCTCGACAGGCGCCTACGAAGGCACCATCGACGACGCTGAGGACCGTCTCGAGGGCACGGTCTGGGCATGAGCGACGACAGGCCCATCGGCATATTCGACTCCGGCGTTGGCGGCCTCACCGTCGCGCGCGCCGTGCTCGACCAGCTCCCGCACGAGCCGATTCTCTATGTCGGTGACACCGCGCGAGGCCCCTACGGCCCCCTGCCCATCGCGGAGGTGCGCGCGCACGCCCTCGATGTCATGGATCACCTGGTCGACTTCGGCGTCAAGATGCTGGTCATCGCCTGCAACTCGGCGAGTGCTGCTGTGCTGCGCGATGCGCGTGAGCGCTACGCCATCCCGGTGGTCGAGGTGGTCCATCCCGCCGTACGCCGTGCCGTGAGTGCCACGCGCAGCGGGCGTATCGGCGTCATCGGGACACGCGCCACCATCACGTCGCGCGCTTACGACGACGCCTTCGCCGCGGCACCGCACCTGGTGATCACCAGCGAGGCCTGTCCCCGCTTCGTGGAGTTCGTCGAATCGGGTGTGACCGGCGGGGGCGAGCTGCTCGGCGTGGCCCGTGACTACCTCGCCCCCTTGCAGGAAGCCGAGGTCGACACCCTCGTCCTCGGCTGCACCCACTACCCGCTCCTCACCGGCGTCATCTCCTACGTCATGGGCGATGGCGTGACGCTGGTGTCGAGTGCGGAGGAGACAGCGAAGGACGTCTACCGCACCCTGGCCGAGCACGACCTCGTCCGTGACCCAGCGCTGCCGGAGCCCCGTCACCGCTTCCTCGCGACCGGCGATCCCGCGGCCTTCGCCTCGTTGGGTGCGCGATTCCTGGGCCCGGAGATCGGCGTCGTCGAGCACGCTTAACGCGCGGTGTGTGGATCACTCAGCATTAACGTGGCCTTCCACGACACGACATATGGGCGACGGCATCACGTAGGTGTGCATCGGTTGCACTAGAGGCATGCGCGTGGGCATCGTGAGTGAGTCGTTCCTGCCGCACGTCAACGGCGTGACCAACTCGGTTCTGCGCATGCTCGAGCACTTCCGGCTCCGGCAAATCGATGCGGTCGTGCTGGCTCCCGGGTCACCGACTCACATGCCGCCGGATGAGTATGCCGGAGCTCGGGTGCACGTGCTCGCGAGCCTGCCCGCGCCGGGATATCGCCAGGTGCGACTGTGTCTTCCGCCGGACAGGCGCATGAGCGACGTGCTCTTGGAGGAATCCGTCGACGTCGTGCATCTGGCCAGCCCATTCCTCACCGGTCCACCTGCGTTGCGCGCCGCGCGTCGACTGGAGTTGCCGGTGGTTGCGTCTTATCAGACCGATCTTGCTGCCTTCGTCACGCGGTATGGGCTCGCCGCATTGAGTGGCACTGTGTGGAGGCGAATCCGAGCTATTCACGACGCGGCCGATCTCACGCTCGCGCCGTCACGCGCGGCCGTCGAGCAACTCACCGAACATGGTGTGCGTCGAGTCGCCCTGCTGCCCCGAGGAGTCGACATCGAGCGCTTTAACCCGCGCCATCGATCTCGCCTCCTGCGTCGGCAGCTTGCTCCGCGTGGCGAGGCGCTCGTGGGGTACCTCGGTCGACTTGCCCCAGAGAAGTGCGTGGAGGACCTCCGCATCCTGCACGACATGCCCGGTGTGCGGCTCGTCATCATCGGCGATGGACCGCGCGCCGCGAGGCTGCGCAGGCTCCTGCCCGACGCAGCATTCCTCGGCTTCCTGCAGGGAGGGGACCTCAGTCGTGCCGTAGCCAGCCTCGATGTGGCTGTCCATCCCGGCCCGCACGAGACCTTTTGCCAGAGCCTTCAGGAGGCGCTGGCATCCGGCGTGCCCGCCGTGGCCGTGGGGGCAGGTGGTCCGCTTGATCTCGTGGACCCCAGTCGAAACGGGTGGATCTACCCACCGGGGAACCTTGCAGCGATGCGCTCCCACGTGGCCGACCTCGTGGGCGACCCAGCCAAGTCGCGTGCCATGGGTCAGCGCGCGCGAGCGGGGGTTGAGCAGCGGACATGGGCGCGCGTAGGCGACGAGCTCGTGGCCCACTACCGCACGCTCATCAGCGCCAGGGTCCCGGCAATGGACCCGATGTCTAGGGAGGCCGCATGAGGATCGTGCAGGTTGCCAACTTCTATTCTCAGGCGAGCGGGGGGCTGCGCACGACTATGGAGGCCCTTGCCGAGGGCTACCACTCCGCCGGGCACGAAGCCGTCATCATCGTGCCCACGGAGGGTCGTCGCATCGCGACCGAGGCCTGTGACTGGGGATCTGTGATCCGTGTGCCCTCACGGGCCATTCCCCGGTCGGGTGGCTATCGCGCAATAACGGATGTCGACATGCTCTGCGCGATTCTCGACGATCTGCGTCCCGATGCCGTGGAGGTGGCAGACCGGCTCACGCTTCGGCCCCTCGGTTGGTGGGCGTCGGCGACGGGGATCCCTGCCGTGATGTGGGCCCATGAGCGCGTCGACGGCGTGCTCCGTGCCTTTACGCCTCCGGGGCTCCCGCATCGAATCCTGGCCGATATGTGGAACAGGAGCACGATGCACCGCTTCGACAGCATTGTGGCCACCACCGGCTTTGCCGCGGAGGAGTTTGAGCGTATCGGTGCGCGCAAT
>VGBQ01000097.1 GCA_016870425.1 Actinomycetota bacterium
TCCGTTTCGCCGGATTTCTCCCACCCCCGCAGTCGGGTGTGTCGCACCCCTTGCGGAGTGCCTCACCCTCGAGCGGAGCTGGAGGACTTCCGGCGCACGCGACCGATCACTCGGCCCGGCACGCGCGTGTACCCGGGTCGCCCCAGGCACGGGGAGCAAAGATACCGGACCGGTCCATGACCTCCAAATCGGGGGTCAACCCCTCATGGACGAGGGGCCTCTTGGGGCTCGCGCCCCCTACCCCTCTGGACGCGAGATGGTCAGGAGGTCGTGCTCGAGGCAGCCCCGAGGACGAGGGCGATGAGGAAGATAGCCCCGAGGATCACCACGATCGCGGCGTAGAGGCCGATATTGATCCACGCGACCACCTTGGTGGCGGTGTTGAGACCCTCACCACCCACACGCCCGCCCGAGGCGGCGATCTCGTCGCCGGACTTCTTGGCCAGGACGAGAGCCACGATCGCGAGGACGATCGGGCAGACGAGCCACGAGGCGATGGCCAGGACCAGCCCGACGACTGCGCTGGTCGAGGTGGTCACAGCCGGGACGTACCCGGGAGGCGGGTAGGCGTAGCCCTGGGGTGGGTAGGCGGGTGGGTACCCATAGCCCGGAGCCGGCGGCGGCTGGGCTGGGGCGGCCGCCGGGCTGGACCCGGCGGGACCATCTGGCACATGGGCAGGCCACACCGGTGGGGCCGGGGGTGCTGGAGTTGGGGCGGGAGGCGCGGGAGGGGCAGGAGGCACCGGTGCGGGGGGCATCGTTCCGGGATCCTCGCGGGGTGCCTCAGGCGTGGGCTGCTGATCGCTCATGGATCTCAGAGTAGGCGAGTACTCGCGCGCGAAGCAGCCACACGGCGTAAGCCGGGCGCTCCGCGCCTGGTATCGCAGCGTCTACCCGCTGCCGGCGCTACGGCCAAGTGGAACTCCCTTCGAGCGGAGTAGATCGAGAATGTCTGTCTCCCATTGCTTCGCGAGATGCCCGTCCATCGGCCCCCGTATGTCTAGCGGCTCCCAGCCGTTACCGCGATGGGCGCGTAGCCGCGTTTCCGGGTCGCCTGTGATGCCCACTTGCAGAAGACCTTCCGTTTCATGAGCCAAGAGATACAGCCAGGCAGGCCGATTGATGTCGTAGCCGTAGGGGGCGCAGGAGGGACAGCCGGTCGTCCTGCTTGTCCGGCTCACTGGGGTGGCTTTCCATTCGTGACCTTCGCCGCAGCGCCAGGGAAGTCTCCGGTTCGATCCGGCGCTAACCGCTGTCGGGTCGAAAAGGGCTTCGTCGGCAAGGGCAGGGTGGGTCGTTGCTAGGTCAGTCAGTCCTGGAATCGCCTTACGTCCAGAGCAGTAAGGGCAGTCCTTGCCCATTGCCCGGTTCGCGACTGCTGCCTGCCATTCGTGTCCCTGGCTGCATCGCCACGAGACTCGCTTGTTGCTAAATGCCGTCAGTGTCCTGGGATCCTCAAGGAGGACCTCGGCAGCAAGGTCTGGTCTAGTCGTAGAGAGATCGTTGAAGCCCGGCAAGATCTTCTGCCCAGTGCAGTAGGGGCATCCCGTCCCCTGGGGGCCTGCGCGTCTAATGACCGGGGCAGTCCACTCGTGGCCGAGCGTGCAGCGCCAGGGAAGTCTTCTGTTGCTCCCCGATACGACAGAGGTCGCGTCGAACAGGGCCTCCGTGGCCAGTTCGGGATGCGTTGTGGCCAAATCATTGAAGCCTGGGAGCACTGTCTTCCTCCCACAAGTGGGGCATCCAGTTCTGCTCCTGTGAGACGGGCTGGTCTTCCACTCATGTCCTTTACTGCAGCGCCAGGGCAAGATCCGGTTGCTGAAGAGCGTCACGGCCGTCGCATCAAAGAGGGCCTCTGATGCAAGCGCTGGGTTCAGAGTTGCTAAGTCATTTACTCCTGGAATGACCCGTCGACCGATACAAACTGGGCACGTACCTTCACCGCTTGTTACGTCCGCGACCTTCGCGGTCCATTCGTGCCCCTTGCTGCATCGCCAAGGCAAGACTTTGCTGCTCCCCGCTGTGACCGTCGTTGCGTCAAAAACAGCCAGAGGAGCGAACTTGGGATGGGTAGTCGCCAAGTCATTGAATCCGCGCTCAACCCTTCGCCCCGCGCAAACGGGACATCCGGACCCAGCCACGCGGCTGTAGACCGCGGCCTCCCATTCATGGCCCCGGGGACAGCGCCAGCGAAGCGACCTGGTGCTTCCGCCGGTCACGCCTTCTGGGTCCCATCCGGCGGCTTGAGCGGCAAGGTGCGGATGAGTCTCCTGAAGCGATGACTTCTTGCTCTGCGCGGCCACCTTCGAGTCCCCCGTCCACAGCTCTCCCTTCAAGTGAACCGCAGCACGCTTAGCGACGCCAAACTTGAGGTCGCCCTCATTTCCCCTGCGCGTACCCCTTCAAAAGCGCGACCACATCGGCCAGCCCATCCTCGCTCTCGAGGACGTGGTCGACCGGGCGAACCGGGTGTTCCACGGAGCCCCCCAGGCGAGGGTTGCGGTTAGGGATCGTCATCCAGAGCCGGGGGAGCGGTCCCGACGGTGACCAGCAACGTGACCGCCACGATGGCGAGGACCACCGCCCCCATTGGCCGCTCGGGCAACCTGCCAGGGCGTCCTATGTTAGACGGGCCCCTTGGGCCGTCAGCGGCGGGTGAGGACGAAGCGCAGGGCCTGATCGGGGCTGCTGCTCACGTAGTTGAGGATCAGCCGGTCGCCCCGGAGCTCACCGTCGTAGAAGCCCACGGAGTCCTGCCCCCACACATCGACGTCACCGTCGAGATCGACGACGAACTGCACCGGCTGGGGGGCGCTCCAGCGGCCGCCCTTCTCCTTGAACTGCCAGGTGCCCTTGGCCGAGTAGCCCTTGGCCTTGGTGATGACGATCTTCTCTCCACCGGTGAGGTACTCGCCGTTGTAGTAGCCGGCGTAGGTGCCGACCCACCGGCCGACGAGGACCTGGGCGGGATCGTCCTTCGCCCGATCTGCGGGTGCGGCCTGGGCTGCCGTGGGCACCACGAGTGCCAGCGCGCCCACCAGGACGATCAGGGAACGAGCAATACGCGACATGTCAGCCTCCCGAATGCGTAGCTTCCGGCCTCAACCTAGTCGCAACATGGGTCACCCGGAGGAGTTCGCGAGCATTCGCGCCATCGCTCGCTCAGCAAGGGCCGTGATAGTGAGGCTGGGGTTGACACCCAGATTGCCCGGCACAGCCGCACCGTCCACGACGTAGATCCCCGGGTGATCGATAGGTGGCCGCCATTGCACCTGGAGGGAGCTGGCCGACCGGAAACCGCGATTCCAGCCGGGAAACGGGCGGCCAGCAGGGGGCAACGCACCCGCCCCCGTCTCCGCCCGAAGGACGGTCCAGGGGCTTCGGCGGACACCCGTGTCCGCGTCCTGGGTCGGACATGCGTGAGGGGCGCACACCTTGCGGTGCACGCCCCTCACGATGGAGCAGGGTGGACGGGGACTCGTCAGCGGTAGTTGCCGTAGTCGAACTCCTCCAGCGGCACGGCCGGGCCGGAAACAGCTCCGAAGCCGCCGTAGTCGAAGTCGTCGTATCCGGAGAAGGTGGCGTACATCGCGGCCTTCGCCTCCTCGGTCGGCTCCACCTTGACATTGCGGTAGACGGGCATGCCCGTGCCCGCGGGGATGAGCTTGCCGAGGATGACGTTCTCCTTCAGGCCGAGCAGTGGATCGCTCTTGGCGTGGATGGCCGCGTCCGTGAGCACACGGGTGGTCTCCTGGAACGACGCCGCGGAGAGCCATGACTCCGTGGCCAGCGACGCCTTCGTGATGCCCATGAGTTCGGGACGGCCAGCCGCGGGGGTGCCGCCCTCGGCCACGACGGCCCGGTTGCCAGCCTCGAAGAGCCCACGCTCGACCAGCTCGCCCGTCAGGAAGCCCGAATCACCCGAATCGATAATCGTCACGCGCTTGAGCATCTGCCGAACGATGGTCTCGATGTGCTTGTCGTGAATCGACACGCCCTGGGAACGGTAGACATCTTGCACCTGATCAACGAGGTGCAACTGGACCTGACGCTGGCCGAGGATGCGCAGGACCTGCTTGGGGTCGATGGCCCCAACGGTGAGCTGCTCACCCACCGCAACGTGGCCACCGTCCTCCACCAGCAGGCGCACGCGCCTCGGCACGGTGTAGGCGATCTCCTCGGAGCCGTCGTCGGGCACGACCACGAGCTTGCGAGCCTTGTCGGTCTCCTCGATCCGCACTCGCCCGGCAATCTCGCTGATCGGGGCCACCCCCTTGGGGGTGCGTGCCTCGAAGAGCTCCACGACGCGAGGAAGGCCGTGGGTGATGTCCTCACCGGCCACGCCACCGGTGTGGAAGGTGCGCATCGTGAGCTGGGTGCCGGGCTCGCCAATCGACTGCGCGGCGATGATGCCGATAGCCTCGCCGACATCCACCAGCTTGCCCGTCGCGAGCGAGTCGCCGTAGCACATCGCGCAGGTGCCGACCTTGCTCTCACACGTGAGCACGGAGCGAACGCGGATCTCGCCAACCCCGGCCTCCGCAATTCGGGCCAGAGTGGGCATGTCCAAGATCGTCCCTGCCGGCACAACCACAACACCGTCAGCCTCGACGTCGCGCGCGAGCGCGCGCGATGCGACTGACGTGTCGAGGTTGTCGACCAGGCGCATCCCGCCGTCGGCGGGCTCGGCGATGGTGACTACCAGCCCACGATCCGTCTCGCAGTCAACCTCGCGAATGATGACGTCCTGCGAGACATCGACCAGGCGGCGCGTGAGGTATCCGGAGTCGGCCGTGCGCAGCGCCGTGTCCGCAAGGCCCTTGCGCGCGCCGTGTGTGGAGATGAAGTACTCCAGCACCGAGAGGCCCTCGCGGAAGTTGGACTTAATGGGACGCGGGATGATCTCGCCCTTGGGGTTAGCCACCAGGCCCCGCATGCCGGCAATCTGTCGCACCTGCATGAAGTTTCCGCGTGCACCCGAGTCCACCATCATGAAGACGGGGTTTTGCCGCGGGAAGAAGTCCTGCATTGCCCGCGCCACCTCGTCAGTGGCACGGGTCCAGATCTCGATGAGTTCCTGGCGACGCTCCGAGTCGGTGATGAGACCGCGCTCGTACTGCGCCTGGACCTTTGCCGCCCGCTCCTCGGCGGCCGCCAGCAGCTCCGCCTTCTGCGGAGGGGTGACCACGTCGTCGATGGAGATCGTGACGCCCGCGCGAGTGGCCCAGTGGAACCCGAGCTCCTTCAAGGCGTCGAGCGTCGCCGCGACATCCACCTTGGGATAGCGGTCGGCGAGCTGATTGACCAGCGCGCCGAGCGCCTTCTTGTCGACCTGGTAGTCGACGTAGGGGAAGTCGGCCGGCAGCGCCTCGTTGAAGATCGCCCTACCGAGGGTGGTCTGCAGCACGAAGGGATCGCCCTGGCTCCAGCCCTCGGGCGCCGACCAGCCCTCAGGCGGCACGACGTCGGTCAGGCGCAGGCGCACGGGCTCTTGAAGTCCGAGCAGACCACGGTCGAAGGCCATGACTCCCTCGGACAGCGATGAGTACGCCGGGATCTCCTCGCTGGGTGCAGCACCCGCCATCGTGAGGTTGTAGATGCCGAGGACCATGTCCTGCGTCGGCGTAGTGATCGGCCTGCCGTTGGCGGGCGACAGGATGTTGTTGCTCGACAACATGAGAATGCGGGCCTCGGCCTGGGCCTCGGCCGACAGGGGGAGGTGCACCGCCATCTGATCACCATCGAAGTCGGCGTTGAACGCCGTACACACCAGCGGGTGAATCTGGATGGCCTTGCCCTCGATCAACTGCGGCTCGAAAGCCTGGATGCCGAGACGGTGCAGGGTCGGCGCACGATTGAGCAGCACCGGGTGCTCGGCGATGACCTCTTCGAGCACGTCCCAGACGACCGGGCGCGAACGCTCGACCATGCGCTTGGCGCTCTTGATGTTCTGTGCGTGGTTGAGGTCGACCAGGCGCTTCATGACGAAGGGCTTGAAGAGCTCGAGCGCCATCTGCTTGGGCAGGCCGCACTGGTGAAGCTTCAACTGCGGGCCGACAACGATGACCGAGCGGCCCGAGTAGTCGACGCGCTTACCGAGGAGATTCTGGCGGAAGCGGCCCTGCTTGCCCTTCAGCATGTCCGACAGGGACTTCAACGGACGGTTGCCCGGGCCCGTCACCGGACGTCCGCGACGGCCGTTGTCGAAGAGTGCGTCGACGGCCTCCTGGAGCATGCGCTTCTCGTTGTTGACGATGATCTCCGGTGCACCCAGATCGAGCAGGCGCTTCAACCGGTTGTTGCGGTTGATCACGCGGCGGTAGAGATCGTTGAGGTCGCTCGTCGCGAAACGACCACCGTCGAGCTGGACCATGGGACGCAGGTCCGGCGGGATCACAGGAATCGCGTCGAGGACCATGCCAAGCGGCGAATTGGTGGTGTTGAGGAACGCCGAGACGACCTTGAGACGCTTGAGCGCGCGCGCCTTGCGCTGGCCCTTGCCGGTGGCGATCGTCTCCTTGAGCGACTCCGCCTCGGCCTCGAGATCGAAGGTCTGCAGGCGCTTCTGGATCGCGGCAGCGCCCATGCCGCCGTCGAACCAGCGACCGTAGCGATCACGCATCTCGCGGTAGAGGATCTCGTCGCCCTCGAGGTCCTGGACCTTGAGGGTGCGGAACCGATCGAAGACCTTGTCGAGGCGCTCGATCTCGTTGTCGGCGCGGCGGCGGGCCGAGGCCATCTCGCGCTCAGCGGACTCGCGCACCTTGCGGCGCACGTCAGCCTTGGCCCCCTCGGCCTCCAGCTCGGCCAGGTCGGCCTCGAGCTTCTGCGCCCGGGCCTCGATGTCGGCGTCGCGTCGCTTGGCGATCTTGGACTTCTCCACGCCCAGCTCGGCCTCGAGGCTGGGCAGGGCCTCGTGACGGCCCTCCTCGTCGACGCTGGTGATCATGTACGCCGCGAAGTAGATGACCTTCTCGAGGTCCTTCGGAGCCAGGTCCAGCAGGTAGCCCAAACGGCTCGGGACGCCCTTGAAATACCAGATGTGGGTGACCGGGGCGGCCAGCTCGATGTGGCCCATGCGCTCGCGGCGAACCTTGGCGCGGGTCACCTCGACCCCGCAGCGCTCGCAGATGATGCCCTTGAAGCGCACACGCTTGTACTTGCCGCAGTAGCACTCCCAGTCGCGAGTCGGTCCGAAGATCTTCTCGCAGAAGAGGCCGTCCTTCTCCGGCTTCAGCGTGCGGTAGTTGATGGTCTCGGGCTTCTTGACCTCGCCGTGCGACCACGCACGGACATCATCCGCGGTGGCCAGCCCGATACGAAGCTCGTCGAAGAAGTTGACGTCAAGCACCCTGTCATCCTTTGCTTTGTGGTTGCCGATGGTTGTCTGCGGGTGAGGCGACTAGACCTCTTCGACACTGGCCGGCTCGCGCCGAGACAGGTCGATGCCGAGCTCTTCCGCGGCACGGAAGACGTCTTCGTCCGTGTCGCGCATCTCGATCGCGATGCCGTCGCCTGAGAGCACCTCGACGTTGAGGCACAGCGACTGCATCTCCTTGACGAGCACCTTGAAGGACTCCGGGATGCCCGGCTCAGGGATGTTCTCGCCCTTGACGATCGCCTCGTAGACCTTGACGCGACCCAGCACATCGTCGGACTTGATCGTGAGGAGCTCCTGCAGCGCGTACGCCGCTCCGTATGCCTCGAGCGCCCACACCTCCATCTCGCCGAACCGCTGGCCACCGAACTGCGCCTTACCGCCCAGGGGTTGCTGCGTGATCATCGAGTAGGGGCCGGTCGAGCGCGCGTGGATCTTGTCGTCGACCAGGTGGAGGAGCTTGAGGATGTAGATGTAACCGACGGTGAAGCGGCCCGGGAAGGGCTCACCCGTGCGTCCGTCGAGGAGCTCGGCCTTGCCGTCGGAGTCGACAAGCCGGAAGCCATCGGCGGTGGGCAGGGTCGACTCGAGCACGAGCGCGAGTTCGTCCTCCTTCGCACCATCGAAGACCGGGGTGGCAAGGCGAGTCTTGGGCGCACCCGCTCGCACCTCCTCGGGCAGCTTCGCCGTACGCGGATCGGACGGACTGGCTTCCCAGCCCGCGTGCGCGACCCAGCCCAGGTGCGTCTCGAGGATCTGGCCGACATTCATACGACCGGGGACTCCGAGCGGGTTGAGGACGACATCGACCGGTGTGCCGTCGGGCAGGAACGGCATGTCCTCGACCGGGAGGATCTTGGCGATGACGCCCTTGTTGCCGTGACGACCGGCGAGCTTGTCACCCTCGGTGATCTTGCGCTTCTGCGCGACGTACACGCGCACGAGGCGATTGACCCCGGGGGGCAGCTCGTCGCCCTCGTCGCGATCGAAGACGCGGACACCGATGACCTTGCCCGACTCGCCGTGGGGCACCTTGAGCGAGGTATCGCGCACCTCGCGCGCCTTCTCACCGAAGATCGCGCGCAGGAGGCGTTCCTCCGGGGTCAGCTCAGTCTCACCCTTGGGCGTGACCTTGCCGACGAGGATGTCGCCGGGGACGACGTCGGCGCCGATGCGGATGATGCCGCGGTCGTCGAGATCGGCGAGGACTTCCTCCGACACGTTGGGGAGGTCGCGAGTGATCTCCTCCGGACCGAGCTTCGTGTCGCGGGCGTCGATCTCATGCTCGTCGATGTGGATCGAGCTGAGTACGTCGTCCTGCACTAGCCGCTGGCTGAGGATGATCGCGTCCTCGTAGTTGTGACCCTCCCAGGGCATGAAGGCCACGAGTAGGTTCTTGCCCAGGGCCATCTCGCCCAGATCGGTCGACGGTCCGTCCGCGACCACCTGTCCGGCCACCACGCGGTCTCCCTCGTCCACCACGGGGCGCTGGTTGTAGCACGTGCCCTGGTTGGAGCGGTGGAACTTCTGGAGGCGGTAGGTCGAAGTCGTGCCGTCGTCATTGGACACCGTGATGTGGTCCGCCGACACTTCGGTGACCCCGCCGGCCTTCTCAGCCGTAACCATGTCGCCTGCGTCGTACGCCGCATGGAACTCCATGCCGGTGCCGACCAGTGGCGCCTCGGCGCGCAGGAGGGGGACCGCCTGGCGCTGCATGTTGGAGCCCATGAGCGCACGGTTGGCGTCATCGTGCTCGAGGAAGGGGATCATGGCCGTGGCGACCGACCACAGCTGCCGAGGCGAGACGTCCATGTAGTCGACCTCGGTGGCCGTGACGTAGTCGACCTCACCACCCTTGCGGCGCACGAGGACGCGGTCCTCGCTGAAGCGACCGTCGTCAGCGAGAGCCGCATTGGCCTGAGCGATGACGTGGAGGTCCTCCTCATCCGCCGTGAGGTAGTCGACCTGGTCGGTCACGCGACCGTCCACGACCTTGCGGTAGGGCGTCTCGACGAATCCGAAGGCATTGACCCGGCCGTAGGTCGAGAGCGAACCGATGAGGCCGATGTTGGGGCCCTCCGGCGTCTCGATGGG
>VGBQ01000098.1 GCA_016870425.1 Actinomycetota bacterium
TGCGCCACGGGGGTCGCGCGGAAGTTGCCCCACGGGGCGCGAGCGAAGACACGGCCGGACGTGGTCGCCGTATCACCGGGGACGCGCGTCCCCGTGCGCACGTAGCCGGCGTCATCCGCATGCACGTCGACACCGGCAGACGCGGTCTCGGCGACCATGCGCGATGCACCGCCGACGTGATCGAAGTGTGCGTGCGTCAGCACGATCCGCTGCACGTCCCCCGGGTGCTTGCCGATGGACTCCAGTGCGCTCACGATCTTGGCGGGGGCTCGCTTGAGCCCGCAGTCGACCAGGGTCACCGAGCCATCGTCCTCGACGAAGGCGTAGGAGTTGATGTAGTCGCCGAGAGTCGGGACGCGGTAGATCCCGGGTGCGAGGGCGACAGCGGGTGTGCGGGCCACGGGGCCAGCGTAGGCTCTGGTGTCGTGCGCGTCGTCGACTCGGTCGTGGAACTCATCGGCAATACCCCTCTCGTGAGGCTGAATCGGGTCACGGACGGCATCGCCTGTCCGGTTTACGCCAAGGTCGAGTACCTCAATCCGGGTGGATCGGTGAAGGACCGCATCGCCACCCGCATGATCGAGGCGGCCGAGCGTGAGGGCCTCATCGGCCCGGGCGGCACGATCGTGGAGCCGACGAGCGGCAACACCGGTGTGGGCCTGGCCATCGTGGCCCAGCAGCGCGGCTATCGCTGCGTCTTCGTCTGCCCCGACAAGGTGTCGAAGGACAAGCAGGACGTGCTGCGCGCCTACGGTGCTGAGGTGGTCGAGTGCCCCACGGCCGTTGACCCCGAGGATCCGCGCTCCTATTACTCGGTGAGCGATCGGCTGGCGCGTGAGATCCCCGGAGCGTGGAAGCCTGACCAGTACTCCAATCCCAACAATCCGCGCTCGCACTACGAGACGACGGGCCCGGAGATCTGGGAGCAGACCGACGGCAAGGTCACCCATTTCGTCGCGGGCGCCGGCACGGGCGGCACCATCAGTGGCGTCGGCCTCTACCTCAAGGAGGTGAGCGACGGGCGCGTGCGGATCATCGCGGCCGACCCCGAGGGCTCGGTCTACTCCGGCGGCACGGGGCGCCCGTATCTCGTCGAAGGAGTGGGCGAGGACTTCTGGCCGACGACGTACGACGCCGCTGTGCCCGATGAGGTCATCGCCGTGAGCGATCGCGACTCCTTCGAGATGACGCGCCGCCTCGCCCGCGAGGAGGGCCTGCTCGTCGGTGGCTCGTGCGGGATGGCGGCCGTGGCAGCACTCGACGTCGCCCGACGGGCGAGCGCCGATGACATGGTGGTCGTACTCCTGCCCGATAGCGGTCGCGGCTACCTCTCCAAGGTCTTCAACGACGAGTGGCTTGCGTCCTACGGCTTCGGCCCTGCGGCGGGCGATCGCACGGTGGGCGACGTACTCCGAGGCAAGGCCGGTGACCTCCCGCCCTTTGTCCATGCGCACCCCACCGAGTCGGTGCGCGAGGCGATCGACACGCTCCGGGAGTTCGGCGTCTCGCAGATGCCCGTCGTCCGCGCAGAGCCGCCCGTCATGGCGGCCGAGGTCGTCGGCTCGGTGGTGGAGCGCGATCTGCTCGATGCGCTCTTCGCCGGGCGCGCGTCGCTGGCCGACACCCTCGACCAGCACATGTCGCCCAAGCTGCCGCAGGTGGGAGCGGGCGAGCCGGTGTCGGCCGCGGTCGCCGCGATGGAGTCCTCCGACGCGATCCTCGTGCTCGACGACGGCAAGCCCGTCGGCGTGCTCTCGCGCCAGGACCTGCTCGGCTACCTGGCCGGCTGAGCCTCCCGCAGGCTCACACGGATCCTGCGCTACACGTGATTCGGGCAACCGTGGGTCATGACGAACCTCACCATCACGGTGGACGAGGAGACCCTGCGAAGGGCCCGCATTCGCGCGCTTGAGGAAGGCTCCTCGGTCAACGCCGTCCTACGCGAATACCTCTCCAGGTACGCCGAGGATCGCGGCCGGGCGGAGCGACCCGTGCATACGTGCCACTCGCCGACCGTTAACCGCGGTTTTGGCAGAGTTTTCGCGGTCTAGAGTCGGCTAGCGGAGGGACACGCGGTTTGCGGGCGGCTAGCGGAGGGACACGCGGTTTGCGGTCGGCTAGCGGAGGGACACGCGGTTTGCGGGCGGCTGGGCAAGGGGCAGGACCTCCGCAGTCACCGACTCCAGATGTCGCCGACGGTGAAGCCTGTCGGGAAGGGATCCGTGGGGTCCACGACGTAGTCGGCGAAGCCGGTGATCCATGCATGTCCGGTGATCTCGGGTACGACGCCCCGCACGCCGCCCAGGTCGACCTCCTCCACGAGCCGGCCGATGAAGACCGTGTCGGTGATGCTCTCGTGGCGGAACTCCTGGCCCAGGGCGAGTTCACCGCGCGCGTGCATCGTCGCCATCCGCGCGCTCGTGCCGGTGCCGCAGGGGGAGCGGTCGAGGCACCCGGTGAAACTGCCGGGCGCATCCCAGCTCGGCTGCCCGGTGCCCATCGTCACCGCATTGCGTCGAGAGTTGGCGGCCGAGTGCGGGGGAGCAGAGAGCTGCGAGATCGTCACGCCCGCGAGCGAGGGATCGAGCGGGTGATGCACGGGATACTGCTCGCTTGCCGCCAGCGTGAGCATGCTTCCGAAGCGCACGATGTCGGCGCCCTCGTCCGGAGTGAGCTCGAGTCCGAAGGCCGATGCGTCGGCGATGGCGTAGAACATTCCGCCCCACGCGATGTCGGTCGCGATCGTGCCGACGCCGGGGATCTCCACCGGCACGCCGAGGTGCGCGGCGTAGGCGGGGACATTGCGGAAGGTGATGGAGGTGGCCTTGCCGTCAGCGACGGTGGCCGTGATCTCGATCAGCCCCGCGGGCGCCTCGAGGGTGAATCTCGTGATCGGCTCGGTCACCTCGACCATGCCGGTCTCGATGAGGACGGTGGCGACGCAGATGGTGTTGCTGCCCGACATCGCGGGGTACTCCACGTGCTCCATGATCACGTAGCCGTAGTCCGCCGCGGGATTGCTGGAGGGGAGGATCACATTGCAGCAGGAGGCGGGATAGCCGCGCGGCTCGTTGAGCATGATCTTGCGGATGTCGTCAGCGTGCGACTCCAGATAGCGCGCCTTCTCGAGCATGGTGGCGCCGGGGATGTCCGGCACGCCACCGGTGATCACGCGGCCCGGCATGCCGTCGGCGTGGATGTCGACGGCGCTGATCCGGCGGTCGAAGTGCACGAGGCATCTACAGCGCCGGGAGCGCGAGGCCGGTGTTGGCATGGCAGCGGTAGCCGCCCGGCACCTTGTAGAGGTACTGCTGGTGGTAGCCCTCGGCGTAGTAGAACGGCCAGTCGCCGGCGGGAGCCACCTGTGTCGTGATGTCGCCGTACCCGCGCTCGGAGAGCACTCCGGCGTACGCGGCTGACGTGCGCTCCACGAGATCGCGCTGCGCGTCCGTCGTGTAGTAGACAGCGCTGCGGTACTGCGTGCCCTGGTCGTTGCCCTGGCGGTAGCCCTGCGTCGGGTCGTGACTCTCCCAGAAGTGCTTGAGCACGTCGTACGTCGAGATCTGCTCCTCGCGGTAGGCGACGAGCACGGCTTCGGTGTGACCGGTGCGCCCGCTGCACACCTCCTCGTAGGTCGGGTGCGGAGTGAATCCGCCCTGATAGCCGACGGCGGTGGTGTAGACGCCGGGCAGGCGCCAGTAGATCTCCTCGGCACCCCAGAAGCACCCCATGCCGAGGTAGATGACGGATAGGCCCGTCGGCCACGGCGCGACCGCGAGATCGCGGATCGGCGTACCCAGCACGGCGTGATCGGCCGGGATCTCGAAGGGATAGTGATCGCGGCCGGGTAGCGCCGCGTCGGGGGTCACCATTGTGGACTTCGCGGAGGGGAAGAGGAAGGACATGGGGCGAGTATGCCCCTTGTGCCGGCGCGACGCCCCTGGGAGCACCGGCACATGACGACACCCATCACCCTGTCAGCGGAGTGGCTGGCCCCGGGCTCGGTCGAGACCGTGAGCGCCACCATCGAGGCGTCCCTCGCCCAGCAGGGCGGGCGCGTCCAGGGGCTCGATGCCGACTTCGGCAGCGCGCTCAAGATGAGGCTCATCGGCAGCTTGTTTTCGGGCACCGAGGACAACCTGCCCTTCCACCTCCACGTCGACGTGCGGCCGGGCCCGGCTGCTGCGGAGACGCTCGTCCGCGCCGAGATGCGCTCCACCGAGGGCTTTTACCTCTTCAAGTTTGCCTACGTCGACACGCAGTACCGCGAGCGCTTCGATGCCGTGACCGGTGCCCTGCGCTCGGCGACCGGTGAGGTCACCACCTAGGTAGCTCAGCGCGCAGCGGCCTCGCCTTCTAGGCTCGTCCCATGACCACCTGGGACCAGGCCGGCTTCGAGACACGCGCCATCCACGCCGGGCAGGAGCCTGACCCCCAGACCGGGGCTGTCGTGCCGCCGGTCTATCAGGTGTCGACGTACGCCCAGGACGGTGTCGGCGGCCTGCGCGGCGGCTACGAGTACTCCCGCAGCGGCAACCCCACGCGCACGGCACTCGAGGAGTGCCTCGCGTCGCTCGAGGGTGGCACGCGCGGGCTCGCCTTCGCCTCCGGGCTGGCCGCCGAGGACACGCTCCTGCGCACGGTGATGGCGCCGGGCACGCACGCGATCATCGGCAATGACGCCTATGGCGGCACCTACCGCATCTTCGCGCGGGTGGCTGAGCCGTGGGGTGTCGAGCACACCCCGGTGGACCTCACCGACCTCGATGCCGTGCGCGCGGCCATGCGCCCCGGCTCCACGCGCGTGATCTGGGCCGAGACGCCGACGAACCCGCTGCTCACCGTGGTCGATATCGCAGCGCTCGCGCAGATCGCGCACGAGGCGGGCGCGCTGCTGGTGGTCGACAACACCTTCGCCTCGCCCTATCTCCAGCAGCCGCTGGCCCTGGGGGCTGACGTGGTGGTGCACTCCACGACGAAGTACCTCGGTGGCCACAGCGATGTCATCGGCGGCGGCCTCGTCGTGGCGGATGCCGAGCTCGGCGATCGGCTCGCCTACCACCAAAACGCCATGGGGTCGGTGCCCGGGCCCTGGGATTCCTGGCTCGTGCTGCGCGGAATCAAGACGCTCGGCGTGCGCATGGACCGGCACTGCTCCAATGCGAAGGCGATCGTGGACCTGCTGGTCGACCACCCGAGGGTGACCGAGGTCTTCTATCCGGGCCTGCCCGGTCACCGCGGGCACGAGGTCGCCGCGCGCCAGATGCGCGACTACGGCGGCATGGTGTCCTTCCGCGTCGCCGGCGGCGAGCAGGAGGCCGTCGACCTCTGCGCACGCACGCGCGTCTTCACCCTGGGCGAGTCCCTCGGCGGTGTCGAGTCGCTCATCGAGCACCCCGGACGCATGACGCACGCCTCCGCAGCGGGCAGCCCACTCGAGGTGCCAGCCGATCTCGTGCGCCTTTCGGTGGGCATCGAGAGCATCGACGACCTCGTCGGGGACCTCAAGCAGGCCCTGGGATGAGCGAGAGCACAACCCTCGGCTGGACCGCCAATGCCATCTCGGAGGAGGTCCGCTCGGGCCGGCGTACCGCTGTCGATGCTGTCACCGACTCGCTCGCGCGCATCCGCGAGTACGACGACGACGTGGCCGCCTTCCAGGTCGTCCGTCGGGAGCGCGCACTGGCCGAGGCCGCCGATGTCGATGCCCGACCTGACCGCTCGACGCTTGCCCTGGCGGGAGTCCCGGTCGCCATCAAGGACAACGTGCCGGTCGCAGGGGAACCCATGCGGGTGGGATCGGCGGCCACCGACGACTCTCCACAGTCCAGCGACCACGTGGTCGTCGAGCGCATTCGCGGGGCCGGAGGCGTCGTGGTCGGGCTCACCCGCGTGCCGGAGCTCTGCGTCTTCGGCGCCACCGACTCCGTGCACGGCATCACGCGCAATCCCTGGGATCTCGCGCGCACGCCCGGCGGCTCCAGCGGCGGCTCGGCGGCGGCTGTGGCCGCGGGCATGGTGCCTGTCGCGCACGGCAATGACGGGATGGGCAGCGTGCGCATTCCCGCGGCCTGCTGCGGACTCGTCGGCATCAAGCCGGGGCTGGGTGTCGTGCCCGCCCATCTCGGCGCGACGGACTGGTACTCCCTGAGCGAGAACGGCGCGCTGGCCACGACCGCCGAGGATGCCGCACTGCTCCTCTCCGTCATGGCTGGCGATGCATCCCTCGCGGGGATTGCTCCCCTCGACGAGCGGCTTCACGTGGCCGTGTCCTTCCGGGCGCCGGTCGCGGGCGTGGCCGTCGATCCCGCCTGGGCTGCGGCCGCGGACCGACTCGGGTCGTTGCTGCGCGGTGAGGGGCACGACGTACGCCATGCCGAGCCCGTCTCGCCGACCGATGCCGCCGGCAACGCGGCCGCGATCGCGGGCCTGGCGCGATGGTTCGCCGGCACGGCGGCTGATGCGGATGAGCTGGAGTCCTCGCGGCTGGAGCCGCGCGTGCGGCGTCACGCCATGCTGGGCCGGTTGGTACGCCGTACGCCGCTCATGGACGAGCGCCTGCGCGAGGCCTGGATCCGCCATGCCGAACGCTTCCTCCGCGAGTACGACGTGCTCATCACGCCGGCGCTCGCGCAGCCGCCGATCAACGCGCGGCGTTGGTTCAGTGGCGGCTGGTCGTCGACGATGCTTGCCAATATCCGCTACGCGCCCTTCGCCGCACCCTGGAATGTCGCCGGCATGCCGGCCATCGTCATTCCCATGGGCGTGCACCCGCAGGCCGGCACACCCGTGGCCGCCCAGGTGGTCGCTCGTCGCGGCCGTGAGGCGCTGCTGCTGTCGATCGCCGCGTGGGTTGAGCGTGCTCGCCCCTGGCGTCGCACGGCGCCCGGCTTCCCCGACTAGGCCACCGCGCGCGATGGGCCGGACCCGTCGTACCGGCAAACGAGGGTTCCTTCACTCTCAAAGTCTCATTCGCGGGTACGACGCGGAGGAGCTACCGGTGGCTAGCGATGATGTCTCAGCGCACACCACTGAGCGCCGCTGCACGCGCGAGTGCCCTGCGGATACGCTCCACGACTTCCCACGGCCGGTGCATGACTTCCTCCCAAGTCCACCGCACCACGATGTAGCCAGCCTGCTCGAGGTCCTCCTGCCGCTTCTTTTCGCGCCAGAGCGAGGCAGCATCGCCGTACTTCACGGCTCCGTCGCACTCGCCGATGACCCGGTCACCGAAGAGGAAGTCCACCCGCCAGCGTCGGCCGCTAGCCCCGACGATCGTGACCTGAGGGGTGGGGAGGTCGAGTTCGGCGTCGATGAAGGCATTCCACGAGATCGACTCGAGGACGGTTTCGACGCGAGGATCGGTGCGCGACACTGCCTCGAGTAGTGTCCGTCGATGCTGCACATCAATCGTTGCCGCTCGATGACGTGCCTGGAGTAGCAGCGCGCGGCACACGCGGGGCTCGCTGAAGTAGCCCGATAACCGCGCCTCAGCCTCGGGACCTGTGAGTTGCTCTGAGTGGGCGAGTTGCCGGCGCATGCCGGAGTTGACGACGGCGACCCGTGCCGCCATGTCGATCTGGGGCATGGCGGCGACCTGGAGGGCGGCGTGCAGTGGATCCACCACAGGGAGGGGGTCGGGCCCATCTGTTGTCGTCGTATGTCGGGGCTCAACGTCCCGCTCGATGATGGTGATTCCGCCGCAGGAACCTCGGCGTGCGCTGCCACGAGGTACGACGATGATCGGATAGCGCTCAGTCGGGATCCCCCAGAGGTCCACGTTGCCCAGACGCGCGGCCGTGCGCTCTCCGATCGATGCGGGTATCCCGTCACGGTCGAATCCTTGGAGGCGATCGCGCAGCCGGAGTTCGTCCGCAGTCGATAGCGCGGGATGCCTGCCTTCCGCTGAGGTGCTGGCTGGCCGTTTCATGTCCTCGCCGCCGCCTGCACCGTGGCAGCCGATGCTGCCTGAGTCGTGTTCAGGTGGCAGCCGATAGATTCCCTGCCGAAGGCGAACTACGAGGCCGGCCCGGGTGGCGGAGTGCAGTCGGTGTCGCGGGACCCCGGCCGCCTCTGCCGCGGCCATGGTGAACGTCGCCGTGCCGAATGTGGCGCGCAGGAGGGTCGCAGTCGCGAGGAGCTCGGGTCGCGGCATAGCTCCATGGTGGGTCCGTGAAGACGCGAGTGGGAGCCCCCAGATCAGGTTGTGGATAGTCGCCCGCTGGGCGTCGTACAGGCGGGTAAGGCATATCTGACCTCGCAAGCCTCATCTTCTGGTACGACGGTCTGGCGTTGCACTGCGCCCGGATTCCCTGCCTAGGCCGCCGCTCGGGAGCGAAGCGTCTCGGGCATGAGCACGACGAAGACCAGCGCGAGCGCAGCGATCCCGGCGCCGAAGGCGAAGGCCCACTCGAATCCGTAGAGGTCGAGCAGTAAGCCGCCGAGCAGTGGCCCGATGACGGCGCCGATATCCGACACCATCTGGAATGTCGCGACGACGCTTCCGCCCTGACGCCCACCCATGATGTCGCCGACGACAGCGGTGGGCGCTGATCCGAGGAAGGCCGTGCCGATGGACATCACGGTCATGCTGACGAAGAACACCGCGAGGGCCAGGGACAGCGATCCTGTGGCCAGGTCATCGGCGACGAGCAGCAGCATGCCAACGATCGTCGCACCGGTGCCGATGAGCATTGCGGGGCGACGTCCGCGCAGGTCCGTCAGCCTGCCCGCGGGCACGAGGAAGGCCGCCTGCACGACGGCGGCGACGAGGAAGGCCCATCCGGACAGGCTCGGGCCCTGTTTGAGGCCCTCGACAACGAAGAGCGGGATCAGCGCGGCGCGCAGTCCGAATGCGGTCAGCCCGGTGGCGAAGTTGACCGCCAGGGCGGCGCGGTAGGCCCCATTGCCCAGAGCCTGGCGCAGCTCCGTCCAGCCGCCGGGTCGTTCGTCGGGTACGCCGTCGCTCCCCGACTCGGCCGCGGGCTCAGAGGCCACGACCGCCGCCTCACGTGCGGCAAGGCGCGCGGGTGAGAGGAAGACCAGGGCGATGACGGTGGCGACGGCGAGGGTGCCGGCGTAAAAGAAGAAGGGTGCGCGGATCGACACGGCGAGCAGGATCCCGCCTATGGCCGGCCCGGTCACCCCGCCCACGAGGAAGCCGCCCTGCCACGCGGCAGATGCGCGACCGCGCTGGTCGGCGTCGACGACGCGTAGCAGCAGGGCCATGGCCGACACGGTGAACATCGCGGATCCGATACCGCCGATGCCGCGCAGGACGAGCAGCTGCGGGTAGCTCTGTGACAGCCCGGCGAAGAGGCTGGACACCGCGACGATGCCCAGGCCGGTGGCGAGCACGCGACGCTCGCCGAAGCGATTGGTCCACGCCCCGGCAAAGGGCGACGACACGAAGCGCATGAGCGCGAAGGCCGACACCACCGC
>VGBQ01000099.1 GCA_016870425.1 Actinomycetota bacterium
TTCCCGCATCTTCAGGTCCGTGAGCGTCGCCACCGTCGCGCTTGCCCTGCTGGCCGTCCCCGGCGTCCAGGGGGCCGCCCAGGCGAAGGCTCCGGAGGCGCCCACGCAGTTGCGTGCCGTGCCGCAGGAGAACCCCATCGACCCGCAGCAGCCGCTCATGCGCCTGCGGTGGACACCTCCGAAGGACAAGGCGGATATCACCGGCTACCGCGTCTATGTCGACGGAGAGCTCCTCGAGACAGTGCGGGCGGTCGCCTGCCCCGTGATCAACCCGCAGAACCTCCTGCACTGGTGCGCCAATGTCACCAACCTCCAGGTGGGTCAGGTCTACACGTTCGCCGTGGCCGCGGTCTCCAAGGGCGGGGAGTCTACGCGCGCATCGGTGCAGCGCATGGCGGTCATCGCCCCGAGCGAGCCCCTCAATCTCCAGGTCGTCCCGGACGACAAATCGCTCACCGTCTCCTGGGATCCTCCACTCAGCACTGGCGGTGGCGACATCCGCCGCTACGTCGTCCGCACGAGCTCCTTCCTCCCCGGGCCCACGCCCGCGTGCGAGCCCATCACGACGACCTCCTGCAAGATCAAGGGCCTGACGAACGGCGTGCACTACGACGTCACGGTCGAGGCGCGCAACTCCGCAGGAATCCTCCTGCCCGGGCCGGAGTCGGCACCGGCCATTGGCATCCCGAACGCCCGTCCGAGCGGCCCACGCGAACTGCGCGTCGTCGCCGCGGGTTCGACGACGGCGACCCTCGCCTGGGAGGCGCCACAGCACATCGGCGACGAGCCGATCCTCGGCTACACCATCTCGATCTTCATGAACGAGGGCTACTGGTTCCCCAATCAACGGCCCGAGTACCCGCAGATCAGCGTGGGGCCCAATGTGCGCCAGCACAGACTCACGGGCCTCAAGCCCGGCCTGGAGTACCAGTTCGCGGTCCAGGCGTATACCCGCCTCGCCCCGGGAGCAATGACCGTCAACGTGCTGCACAACCCACTGGGGCTCCCGGGCAAGCCCGCGATGGTGGAGGTGCTCGGTGTCGGCAACACGACCGTCAACCTCGCCTGGGAAGACGCCGATCCCAACGGGGGAATCGAGCCGACGCACTACCGGCTCACGGCGACTCCGCAGGACATCTCAGCTGGCGTGCTCGTCGAGGAGATCGTCTGCCCCGTCAAGGCGACGCAGGAGGCCCCTGACTTCGAGTGCCCGGGCGAATACCTGTGGATGCGCCTGGTCAACGGCGCGACGTACTCCTTCACCGTCGCGGCCAAGAACAAGTTCGGATGGGGGCCGACCTCGAACTACCCGGCCTTCGCGACGCCCGAGGGCCCACCACCACCGCCGCTCGTCGACAGCGTGGCCATCACGTCGCCCACGAGCCTTGTCGTGACCTGGCTTCCCTCGGTGACAGCGGGAGGCCCTGACGTCGGCAATGTCGTCTACACCGTGACCCTCGATGGATCTCCAGTGTGCCGCGATATCGCGACGACGTCCTGCACGATCGTGGGGCTGACCCCGAGCCAGGACTACGAGGTCAAGGTCATGGCTGTCAACGAGGTCTTCGGCGGCGACGAGTTCTCGACATCGCAAATCATCGTGAACACCAACCCGATCCAGGGTGGTACGCCGTCATGATGATCCGCCGGTGGGTCTGTCTGGCGGCTGTGGCGAGCCTGCTGCTGGGGGGCGGTGTCGCTGCGGCGGCCGCGCGCCCCACCCCCACGCCGGAGGAGCAGGCCAAGGTCTTTGCCCGCATGCTCACCCGCGCGGACATCCCGAAGTCGCTCATGGTCTCTCCGGGGATCGAATACACGATGAAGGCGCACGCCGGCCAGCACCAGTCGCTGTGCGACAAGAACGGCCGTGACATCCAGGGGCGCGAGACGGATCTGCTCTACCAGGTCGAGCTCGGCGAGACCAATGTCGAGACGGACCCAATCGCCATCGAGCAGAAAGTGTGGCCGTACGCCTCCACCCAGCAGGCCCTGCGCGAGTGGCAGTACATCGAGCAGCAGGCCAAGTTGTGCACCGGTCGCACCGCATGGCGCGGGGAGTCCGGCGGCGGCAACATCCAATACCTGCAGAACGGCCGGACCAGCCTCACCGTCGACGGTCGCACGGGCATCTGGATCTGGATCGACAGTCGCAAGCGCGCAACCAATAGCGACAACGAGGACGGCGGCTACTACGTCCTCTACCTCGTCAAGGACACGATCCAGAGCGTGGAGTATGACTATCCCGACGCCAAGGGGCTGCCCTTCGCTGCGCGAGCCCAGGTCGACCAGCTCGCCTGGCGCCTGGCCGAGCGCTGGATCGACACCTACTGAGGGACGTGTCTGAGGCGCACACGTAGGCTTGCCCGCCGTGGCCATCCCCGACATCGCCGACACGCTCGCGAGCCTGGAGCAGACGCTCGCCGGCATCGAGCAGGTCCTGGACGTGCCCGCGATGAAGGCCAGGGCTGTCGACTTGGAGGCCGAGGCATCGGCACCTGACCTGTGGGATGACCAGGCCAATGCCCAGCGAGTCACCTCCCAGCTCTCGCTCGTCCAAGGAGACATCCGCCGGATCGAGGGCCTGCGCCGTCGACTCGACGACCTCGTCGTGCTCGTCGAGTTGGCCGAGGATGAGGACGACGCGGACTCCTGGTCGGAGGCGGAGCGAGAACTCGACGGATTGGGGCGCGACATCTCCGAGATGGAGGTGCGCACCCTGCTCTCCGGGGAGTACGACGCGCGCGAGGCACTGATCACGATCCGCTCCGAGGCCGGAGGCGTCGATGCGGCCGACTGGGCCGAGATGCTGCTGCGCCTCTACACGCGATACTGCGAGCGGCACGGCTGGCCCTTCGAGGTCTACGACACGTCGTACGCCGAGGAGGCGGGCATCAAGTCCGCGACCTTCGCGGTGAAGGCGCCCTATGCCTACGGCACCCTCTCCATCGAGCAGGGCACGCACCGGCTCGTGCGTATCTCGCCGTTCGACAACCAGGGTCGCCGACAGACGTCCTTCGCCGCGGTTGAGGTGACACCGGTCATCGAGCAGACCGACCACGTCGAGATCCCCGACGACGACATCCGCGTCGACGTCTACCGCTCGAGCGGCCCGGGGGGCCAGGGCGTCAACACCACGGATTCGGCGGTGCGCATCACACACCTGCCGACCGGCATCGTCGTCTCCTGCCAGAACGAGCGCTCCCAGCTCCAGAATCGCGCCACGGCGATGGCCGTCCTGCAGTCCAAGTTGCTGCAGAAGCAGCGCGAGGAGGACAAGGCCAAGATGGACGCTCTCAAGGGCGACTCGGCGGGCTCCTGGGGCACGCAGATGCGTTCCTACGTGCTGCATCCCTACCAGATGGTCAAGGACCTGCGTACCGAGCACGAGACCGGCAACACCGCTGCGGTGCTCGACGGCGAGATCGACGACTTCATCGAGTCCGGCATCCGCTGGCGTCGCCAGCGCGAGATGGCCTCCTGAGATAGCCTGCGGGCATGTCCTACTCAGTCGAGCCGGAGTCCCGCTCCTGGACGACCACCAAGGTCGTCTCTGTGATCGTTGCCATCCTCACCGCGGGCTACATGCTCCCGTGGTGCATCGCAGCGGTCCGTGACGTGCCGCACTGGCTGGTCTTCTGGATCAACCTGCTCCTCGGCTGGACCATCATCGGCTGGATCGTGGCCCTCATCATGGCGCTGCGCTCCCAGCGTGTGCGGGTCGTCCCGAACTAACCGGCCTCGGGTCCCGGCCCCACTGAGTTGCTCCCACCTCCCCCACTTCCCCCGCGAGTGTCGAGTAGCGGGGCGGAATTCGGCCGAAATCGCCCCGCTACTCGACACTCGACGCGGGGGTGATCCATGTCGTAGGTGGGATCCGGAGGCTCCCCGAGAACGATGTTCGGTTTTCTCGCAGATTCCCGCCTCCGGTGGATGCACGGCATGGAGTCCAGCCCATCGCACTGCTTGACTCGTGAGCAGTCACCGCCAGCTCGGCGGACTTCGCGAGTGAGGAGCAGAACATGCCGCGACGAATGACGACGAAGCGCAGGATCTGTGTCTCCCTGGTGGCAGGGTGCCTGGTCGCCGGGCTGAAAGCGACCTAATTGTCTGCGCCCGCTGCTTTGCCCATCGCTGACGTGATGCACGCTGCGGGAGAATCTCCCGCAGCAGGAAGGTCTGCAGCAATGATGTGCCCGCCTTCGCATGGTTCCTCGCACGCCCGTGGACTCAAGGCGGCACCTGGCCCGCGGCGCCGACGGTGACCTCGCCGAGCAGCGTTGCGGCCAACGCGCAGCTCACCGCCAGCGGGTGCCCAGCGTCGGGCTGCACGTGGGCCGTCACCTCTGGAGGGGTTCCGGGGCTCACGCTGTCGTCGAGCGGATTCCTCAGTGACACGGGGCCCGCCAGCACGCAGAGCGTCGTCATCACGGTGGCCGCCATGAACACGTACCAGGTCTCGGCCGAGATATCGATTACGGTCAAGCTCGGGTGAAGCCGTGGCCCCCTCCATTGGAGTGGAGGGGGCCACGGCGACGCGCGTCCCCTTGGGCGTGCCGGGCGTTTCCCCACGTCCCCTCGGGAAACCGCCCGGGTGCCGGCGCAGGGTGGTCAGCATTTCGGCGAGGTAGACGTAAACTCGTGGGGTGATCTTGTTTGAGCGCGTGACCAAGCTCTACCCCACGCAGACCCGCCCTGCCCTCGAGGATGTCTCCCTCGAGGTCGAGAAGGGCGAGTTCGTCTTCCTCGTGGGAGCTTCTGGTTCGGGCAAGTCGACCTTCCTGCGACTCGTCCTCAAGGAAGAGGCGCCTACCGAGGGACGGGTGTGGGTAGCGGGCAAGGACCTCGGCCGCCTCTCCAACTGGAAGGTCCCGCAGTTGCGTCGTCGTATCGGGACGGTCTTCCAGGACTTCCGGCTGCTGCCCAACAAGACGGTCTTCGACAACGTTGCCTTTGCTCTCGAGGTCATCGGCAAGTCCCGCAGCCAGGTGCAGCGCATCGTCCCCGAGGTCCTCGACCTGGTCGGACTGGAGGGCAAGGAGCAGCGCATGCCCGATGAGCTCTCCGGTGGCGAGCAGCAGCGCGTGGCCATCGCCCGCGCCTTCGTCAACAAACCGGCGATCCTCATCGCCGACGAGCCCACGGGCAACCTCGATCCGGCCACCTCCGAGGGCATCATGAAGCTGCTCGAGAGGATCAATCGCACCGGCACGACTGTGGTCATGGCCACGCACGACGCCGCCATCGTCGATCAGATGCGCAAGCGCGTCATCGAACTCGAGCAGGGCCACCTCGTCCGCGATCAGTCGCGCGGCGTCTACGGATACTCGAGGTAGCGATGCGGGCTCGATTCGTGCTCAGCGAGGTCGGTAATGGCCTACGCCGCAACCTCACCATGACCATTGCGGTCATCATCACGGTGGGAGTTTCCCTCGCGCTCTTCGGCGTAGCCCTCCTCGTTCGCGCGCAGGTCGACACCATGAAGGACTTCTGGTTCGACAAGGTCGAGGTGTCGATCTTCCTCTGCAATGACAACTCCGAGACGGCGTCCTGCGCCGGTGGCAAGGTCACGCAGGCGCAGAAGGACCAGATCGAAGCGGATCTCGAGTCGCTCAAGCCCCTGGTCCAGGAGGTCTACTTCGAGACGCAGCAAGAGGCCTACGACCGCTTCATCGTGCAGTACCGCAACTCACCGATTGTTGACAGCGTCACGGTCGATGCGCTCCCCGAGTCTTTCCGAGTCAAGCTCTCCGATCCCACGAAGTACGACATCGTGGCCTCTGCCTTCGAAGGCCGGCCCGGGGTCGAGCAGGTTAACGATCAGCGGCAGTTCCTGGAGCGCTTCTTCCAATTGCTCGGAGGCCTGCAGGCCATCGCGCTCGTTATCGCCATCGCGATGCTCATCGTCACCGTGCTCCTCATCGTCAACACGATGCGCATCGCCGCCTTCAGCCGCCGTCGCGAGACCGGCATCATGCGGCTGGTCGGTGCTTCAAACTTCTACATCCAATTGCCCTTCCTGCTGGAAGCGGCGATCGCAGCTGCCATTGGAGCCACACTCGCGACCGGCGGCCTCATTCTCGTCAAGGCTTTCGTGGTTGATCGTGTGCTCGCGCCGGCATTCCAGTTCACCGCCTTCGTGGGCTGGGATGCGGTTGTCTCCATCGCCCCGATCCTCTATCTCACGGGCATCGCGCTGGCCTGCCTGGCGGCATTCCTCACACTGCGCAAGTACCTGCGCGTCTAGTCATGGCCAGGGAGCAGGGCCGCAAGCTCATCGCGCAAAACCGCAAGGCGCGTCACGACTACCACGTGGAGTCGACGGTTGAGGCGGGCATCGTGCTCACCGGCACCGAGGTGAAGTCGCTGCGCGCTGGCCGGGCGACCCTCACTGATGGCTACGCCACCATCGACGGTGGCGAGGTCTGGTTGAGGGGCGTGCACATCCCCGAATACGACCTGGGCACCTGGACGAATCACGAGCCTCGCCGCGCGCGCAAACTGCTCCTGCACCGCGAGGAGATCCGCAAGATGCAGGCGAAGGTCCAGGCGAAGGGCTTCACCCTCGTCCCCCTGGCCCTGTACTTCAAGGATGGCAATGCCAAGGTGGAGTTGGCCCTGGCCACGGGGCGCAAGGGGCAGGACAAGCGTCAGGCCATCGCCGAGCGCGAGGCCAAGCGTGAGACCGAGCGCGCACTCGGGCGTCGATCGAAGGGGATGGACTGATGGCTGACGAGCGGTCCGATCTCGAGCGGATGCTCGATGACCTCTTCCCCTACCGCCGCTTCATGCAGACGCAGCGGGTCATCCCCGACGAGGGGGTGGATCGCGACGCTGTCCTCACCGACATCGCCAGCATGGCCAAGACCGAGGATGCCGTCGGGGACTCCGGTCGAGTCTCCGGCAGTCTCTACAGCGGCGACCACGCGCACTATCACTTCCTCGCGCAGGTCTTCGAGCACTTCGCGCATGCCAATGTGCTGCAGCGCGACATGTATCCCTCGGCCACGAAGTTCGAGGGCGAGATTATCGCCATGGCGGCCGACCTCTTCCGCGATCCGCAGCCCATTGGCGTCGTGACTTCTGGCGGCAGCGACAGTCTCGTCCACGCGCTCTACTCCTATCGGGAGGAAGCCCGCGAGGTCCGCGGCGTGCGGATGCCCAACGTCGTGCTCCCCGTGACCGCTCACGTGGCGCTGCGCAAGGGGGCGCACTGGCTCGGCATCGAGGTGCGTGATGCGCCAATCACCGCCGACTTCGTCGCGGACGTCGACGCCATGGCCGATCTGATCGACGACGACACGATCTGTCTCGTCGGCAGCGCGGGGGATTACGCCCACGGCCTCATCGACCCCATCGACCGCATCGGTGTCCTCGCCCAGGAGCGTGGCATCGGCCTGCATGTCGATGGCTGCTTGGGCGGCTTCCTGCTGCCCTGGGCCGAGGAGCTGGGCTACGACGTGCCTTCCTGGGACTTCCGGGTTCCAGGTGTCACGACCCTGTCGGCCGATACCCATAAGTACGGCTACGCGCTCAAGGGCACGTCGGTCCTGCTCTATCGCGATGCCGCTCTGCGTGCGCGACAGTACTTCGCCTCGACCGAGTGGCCCGGCGGCCTCTATCTCTCCCCGGGGCTCGCGGGCTCGCGCAGCGGGGGTCTCATCGCCTCGACGTGGGCCGCCATGGTCACCATGGGACGAGAGGGCTACCTCGAGCGTGCTCGCGCCATCCTGGCCACGAATGACTCCATCAAGTCGGGCATCCGCGAGTCGATGCCGGAGCTCAGGGTCATCGGTGACCCGCTCTTCATGACTTCGTTTATGTCTGCGCCGGAGGCGGACATCGACGTCTATCTCGTCAATGATGCGCTCAAGGAGCGTGGCTGGCGGATGAACTCACTCCAGTTGCCGCCCGCCCTGCACTTCTGCGTCACGGGTCCCAATACCCAGTCGGGTGTCGCCGAGGACTTCCTCACCGACCTCAGGACAGCTGTGGACTACGCCGTGGCACACCGCGGGCAGCCAGCCAAGAGCGGCGCGATGTACGGCTTCGGAGCCATGCCCGATGGTGACCAGACCCTGCGCATGGTCATGGGTGGAGTGCTCGATGCCATGCACTCCACGGCACCCGAGGCCTGACATGTCGTGGGTCCTCGCCATCGACCTGGGCAACGGTGGACCCAAGGTGGCGGCCGTCTACCCCGACGGCACCCTGGGTCCCGCATCCCAGCGCGCTGTCGCTGTCGACATCGGGGTCGATGGCCGGGCGACGCAAGACGCAGCGCAGTGGTGGCAGACGCTCGGTGATGCCATCCGCGAAGTTTCTGCGCAGATGACGGGGCAGCCGCCGTCGGCTATCGCCATCACCGGGCAGTGGGGTTCGACGGTGCCGGTGGACGAGCGTGGTGAGCCGGTCGGTCCAGTGCTGCTCTGGGCCGATACCCGCGCTCGTCGCTACATGAAGGAGGTCATCGGCGGCCCGATCAGCGTGCAGGGCTTTGCCCCGCAGAAGGCTCTGCCGTGGATCCGCGTCACCGGTGGCGCACCGACGCCGAGCGGTGCTGATCCGACGGGCCATTCGCTGCTCTTGCAGCGAGAGTTCGCCGATGTCTATGCGCGGACGCACTGGCTGATGGAGCCGATCGACTATCTCGGGATGAGATTCACCGGTCGCGCCGCCGCGACCGCTGCGTCAATGATCCTGTCGTGGTTGACAGACAATCGCATCGGCGCACGCACCGGCTACGTGCCAGACCTCGTCCGCAAGGCCCAGCGTGATCCACGGCGCCTGCCCCCGCTGCTACCCACCGGCAGTGTTCTCGGCCCCCTGCTCCGTGAGGTCGCGGATGCACTGGGCCTAGAGCCCGGCGTACCCGTGGTCTGCGGCCTGCCCGATCTCCACGCAGCCGTCCTCGGCAGCGGGTCCATCGAGCCGTTTGCCACGCACGTGACCGTGTCGACAACCGCCTGGATCAGTGCGCGCGTGCCTTTCAAGAAGACCGACATCCTGCACTCCATCGCGTCGGTCCCTGGCTTCGACAGCCGCCTGCCTATGGTGGGCAACAACCAGGAGGTTGGCGGTGGAGCACTGAGGTGGCTGCGCGAGCAGATCATCGATGCGGACTACGACGCACTCACGGCCGAGGCGGCGTCCGCACCCGCCGGCTGCGAGGGCATGCTCTTTGCCCCGTGGCTCAACGGCGAGCGCAGCCCGGTGGAGGACAAGGATCTGCGCGGTGCCTTCGTCGGCCTCTCCCTGCGCACTGATCGCGCCATGATGATCCGGTCCGTCATGGAGGGCGTGGCCCTCAACGCGCGCTGGCTCTTCGACGCCTATGAGAAGTTCTGCAAGAGGCGCATCGACTCCGTGCGCATCCTCGGTGGTGGCGCGCAGTCTGATCTGTGGTGTGCGATGTACGCCGGGACCCTTGATCGGC
>VGBQ01000100.1 GCA_016870425.1 Actinomycetota bacterium
ACGATATTGGCCTTGAGCTTCGCTGACCGGGTGTCGGCAAACCACACCTCACGCTGCGCCTCGCACGTCGCGGGGACACCCCCGGCGCTGCCATCGGTGGCGAGCCAGTAGCGGAAGGAGTACTCCCCCGGAGTGGCATTCCACGTGGGCGTGACTGCCTCGCGGGCCGCGATCTCCTGGGCGCGCGCGATCGACTGGCTGAGCATGCCGGGGACCCCGGACGCCCCGGCCGCCGGTGCCCATCCCGCGGGGCACGCGCCGCGGGTCACGTAGGACGCATCGGGGTTTTGGCGCACCCAGTTGCGGGAGTACTGCGGGATGCCCAGCCACACCTTCGTGCGATGGGCAGGAGTCCGCGTCGCGACCTGCGCGAGAGCCGACCGCACGACGTCATTGGCCCACGGCCAGGGCCCGATCGGACCGGCGTACTCATAGCTGTAGTCGTAGGCCATGATCCGCAGCCGGTCGACGTGGTCGATGATCTTGTCCCAGGCATAGACCCAGTAGCCCGTCCCGGGATTCGGCGAGCCGTCGCGGAGGAAGGGGTAGGCACCGGCCGGCACCGTCGCTGAGAGGGTGAGGCCCTTCGCCCGGAGCTTGGCTCCCAGCACCGTGACCATGGCGACCCACCGCGGCTTCGTCTGCGGCCAGGTGAGCGTGTCGTCGGCGAAGGCGAACTTCTCCCAGTCGAGGTCGACGCCGTCGAGTCCTGCCTTCGCGGTCCAGTCGACGATCTGGTCAGCGTACGCCGCGCGGCTGGCCTTGGTGGAGAGGTACGCCGACAGCGCGCCCGCGCTCGATCCGTCGACGATCGAGCCCAGCACGGGGATGCCGGCGTCCTGCAGGATGCGGCGCTGGCCGTCGAGATGCGCGTTGGTCCACGGGGTCTCGCCTGTGGTCGAGCACGTGCTGTCGGTCCGGTAGGTGCACAGGGGCCGCTCGGCGCTGGCGAATGTCCACCAGAAGATGTTGACCTCGGGCACGGTGGACGTCCCCTGCGCGGCCAGTGCCTCGACGACGGAGTCCGGCTCCCAGTAGCCGAACCAGCCGGAGACGTACGGGCCGGTGATGAGGCGAGGGGTCATGGCCTGCGCGGGTGCCGGCGGTGCCGCCGCTAGCACAAGCGCGACACAGGCGGCGAGCGCCGACAGGCCACTCCGTTTGTGCATGCTTCGACAGTACGCCGGGCGGTCGCGAGATCGCGCATCGCGAGTTTCAGTATTGCCGCGGATTGCGCCGTCACCCTCACCCGACCCGCACCGTTGCGCCGTGTGGTCGCTAACTCGCTGAGTTAACGACCACACGGCGCAACGGTGCACGTGGGGTGGGTTGCCCATGGGGCGAAGATCACGCCGCCCGTGGTGGCCCCGAGAGGATTCGAACCTCCGACACAAGGTTTAGGAAACCTCTGCTCTATCCCCTGAGCTACGGGGCCAAGGATGCAAATCTATCCGCGGTTGCCCCCATCGGTGCCGGAGGGTGATCACCTGCCCTACCGGTGACGAGGAGGCCATTCATGGCAGTGGGAGCGGAGCCCTTAGTCTTTCGCTCCCACTGAGTGCCGCTTCAGAGGCTGCCTCCACCCGACATAGCCGGGAGTCGAGCGGTAGGGAGTGCGCGGACGGCACCTCGCCTCACACCGAGGCGGTGGGCAGCGGGAACCACCTCAGGCTGTCGAAGTCGTCGTCGCGGCGCGCGCTGACACCCAGCGGTGGCATCTCCGCAAGGAGCGCACGTGCCTCCCCCAGGTGATCGGCCAGCGCGCTGAGCGGCAGTCGTTCGTCATGGTGCGGGTAGCGCAGAACCCCGTCGTCGTCGTAGCCGACATCGGCCATGCGCAGCGGCGGCTCGACAGGCCCCTGGCGATGCGTCCAGCGGCCCGTGAGGGCGTCGAAGCGATAGAGCGGCAGCAGGCGCTCGCCGTCATCGGCGATGAGGCGGACAGCCTCAATGATGTAGTCGGCGACCGCATCTTCGACAAAGTAGTTGAAGTTGACCCGCACCCATCCGGGCTTGATGCCCTCGCAGCCCAGACGGATCTGGTCCTCGAACGCGTGGGACTGGTCGAGGTCGATGCCCAGGAGGCGGTGGCCGTAGGGCCCGGCACAGGAGCAGCCACCGCGCGCCTGGATCCCGAAGAGGTCGTTGAGGATGGCGACGACCGCGTTGTGGTGGACGTATCCGCCCTCGGTGGCGCGGATGGTGAAGGACACGATGGACAAGCGGTCGACGTCCGGGTTGCCGAGGATATCGATGCGTGGATGGGCGCTCCACGCGGCGATCGCGCGGTGCAGCAACTCCTCCTCACGGGCCTTGATGATGTCGGTGCCGACCGCCTGCTTGAGCTGGAAGACCAGCCCGGCACGGATGGACTCGACGATAGCCGGCGTGCCTGCCTCCTCGCGGTGCACCGGATCGTCGAGGTAGATGTGCTCCTCGGCATTGACGTAGGCGACGGTGCCCCCGCCGACGACGACAGGGACGGTGTTGGCCAGCAGATCCCTGCGGATGATCAGGACACCGGGCGTGCCGGGTCCCCCGACGAACTTGTGCGGCGAGAGGACCACCGCGTCCTTGGCGATCGCTGGATCATCGGGATGCATGTCGATGTCGACGTACGGCGCTGCGGCGGCGTAGTCCCAGACCGCCAGCGCGCCGTACTGGTGCAGGAGTTCGGTGACCGCGTCGGTGTCGGTGAGGATGCCGGTGACATTGCTCGCGGCGCTGAAGGCCCCGATGATGAGCGGCCGGTCGCGGTGCTCGCACAGGGCCGCCTCGAGTGCGTCGAGGTCGACGTGGCCATCGCGGTCCTCGGGGATGGTGATGAGATCGGCGATGGACTCCCGCCAGGGGAGCTCATTGCTGTGGTGCTCGAAGGGGCCGACAAGCACCACGGGACGCTCCGCGGCGGGTATCGACGCGCTGAGGGAGTAGCGGGCGTCGAGGTCGGCGGGAATGCGGATATTGAGGATCCCGATCAGCCGGTCGATCGCACCGGTGCAGCCGCTGCCGGCGAAGATGACGCAGGTCGAATCATCTCCGTGCACGGCGTCGCGGATGATGCGCCGGGCATCCTCGCGCAGGCGTGTGGTCTGCAGGCCCGTGCCACTCGACTCGGTGTGGGTGTTGGCGTAGGTCGGCAGCACAGCGTCGCGGATGAAGTCCTCGATGAAGGTGAGGGCACGACCACTCGCGGTGTAGTCGGCGTACGTCACCCTCCTCGGCCCGAAGGGACCGTGCATCGCGCTGTCCTCGCCGATGACGGACGCGCGGATGCGCTCGAGGATCGGCAGGTCGGCACTCACGGGTCCATGCTACGCCCGGGGGCGGTCGATCCCTAGGACTTCTCGCTGGGCGCCCGGGAGTCGCCGATGGGCTCGTCGAAGTCGGCGATGGCGACCTGCGCGGGACGGCGGATGATCCAGGTGAAGACGGCCACGATGGCGACCGCTCCGGCAATGACCTCGGCTGCCTGCAGCCATCCGCTGCGGGCGTAGTCGAGGACCGCGATGCCGATCTGCTGGCTCAGAATGAAGACGGCCATGACGAGTACGAAGTAGCCGAACGCCTTGCGCAGCTTGTCCGGATGTATTCGCCCGACGACGGCGCTGCCGATCAGTGCACCGACGATGGCGGCCGCGGTGATGATGAGGGTTGCCGACCAGTTGATCTGGGTCTGCGGGTTGAGGCTGATGAAGGAGCCCTGACCGAAGACGAAGACGTATCCCGCCAGGCCCGCGAAGGACTTCATCGCTACGACGAGCAGTGATGTCGCAACGGCCTTGGGCATGGCGAGGCCGGCGAGGAGTGCCAGCGCGGGCACGACCAGGAAGCCGCCCCCCGCTCCCACGAGGCCGGTGACGAATCCGACGACGAGGCCATCGAGAAGGATGCGGAAGAGGGGCAGGCCCTTGTGCGCCTTGCCCTCGACCTGCTGGCGCCCGCGGATCATGGCGACGGCGGTGATGCCCATCATCACCGCAAAGGCCGCGAGCAGGAGCGCACTGGGGAGGCGGGCACCGATCTGGCCGCCGATGAAGGCGCCCACCATGCCGGCGGCACCAAAGATGAGGCCGATCCGCCACACCACTCGGCCCGCGCGCGCGTGACCGACAAGACCGAAGATCGACGTGACGCCGACGACGAAGAGGCTGGCCGCAATTGCCTGCTTGGCGTCGAAGCCCACCACGTAGATCAGCATCGGTGTGGTGAGGATGGAGCCGCCCCCGCCGAGGAGGCCCACGGCCATGCCGATGAAGACGGCGAGAATCGCAGCGACGGCGATCATGGGTGAGGCATCCCCTCGACTGCTGCGGTGAGGGTGGAACCGGCGGCGGACCACTCGGCCTCGAGGCTGAAGCGGTCAGCGCGCACGTGAGTCTCCCGCCACTCGATGGACCGACCATTGCTGATGGCGCGCCGCTCGAGATAGAGGACGGGAGCGTCGGCAGCGAGGCCGAGCAGGTCCGCGATGTGCCGAGGCGCGCGCTCAGCCGTGACACGCTCCGCGCCACCGTCGATGGCAACCCCGAGCGTCTGCAACTCGGCGTACAGCGCGGCACGCGAGAGGTCGCGCTCGATGAGGGGCCGCGCGATGTCGGCGGGCAGCCAGGAGATGTCATGGGCGATCGGCTGGTCGTCGGCGTAGCGCAGCCGCTCAAGGACGATGAGTTCGGTCGACTCTGCCAGACCGAGTTCGGTGCAGACGGAGGCATTGACGGTGGTCGCCAGGCGCAGGACGTCGCTCCGAGGAGTCGCTCCTTGCGCCGCGACCGAGTCGAAGAGGGAGGAGAGAGTGCCGAGACTCTGGCGGTAGACAGTGGGCTCGACGATGGTGGGACGCCCGCGCTGGCTGCGCAGCACTCCCTCGCCGCGCAGGACGCGGAGCGCCTCGCGGATCGTGTGGCGGCTCACCTCGTACTCCTCGGTGAGGGTCAGCTCGCCGGGGAATCCCGCGGCGAAGGACCCGGAGTCGATCCGCCGTCGCAGGTCCGCGCACACCTGTGCCCACAGAGGCAGGGGGTCGGAACGGTCGGGGAGGCGCGGCCCGGGAGCGGTCGGGGACGAGAGCGCCGGGGTGGTCACGGGCAAAATGTACGGACATCCGTACATAAAGTCAAGGAGGGGGTGCTAGAGGACCAGGACGTCACGCAGGCAGGTTTCGACGGTCTCGAGTTCGCCGGGTGATAGGCGGCCCCGGCGCTGCCGGAGCCGGGATTGCGGAACCGCGTGGAGGTCGGTGACGTTGACCCAGGACTCCGGGTACTTCGTGACTCCTGCGGCTGTGTCAATGGGGATGTGCGTTGTCATGGGTCCGGGGGTCCCCGTGACTAGCGCTGCGGTGAGGGCGCTGAGCCGGGGGATGAGTGCGTTGCTCGTGATGATGACCACCGGATGGGGCCCGATCGGAGGCGGGAAGTGCGCCTCCCAGACCTCGCCTCGCAGGGGTACAGCGCCCGGGCCGTCAGATTCGGACGTGCCAGGGCTCACGGCGATGCGTCCCACAGGGCGGCCGTGACATCACTGAGTGGTGCAGGCTCTCCGCCGTAGAAGTCGTCGTAGCTGCGCGCCAATCGTGCTTGGGCAGCCTTGCGATGGAGGAGCTCGATGCCCTCACGTAGAGCCGCGGAGGTGCTGTCGAGGCCGAGAGTGGCGGCGTCAGTTGCCAATTGGTCCAAGACGTGATCGCTCACGCGGGCCTGCACGATGTGGGTAGCCATACGTCATACGATACGTCATACATCCTCATCGCTCACCCCAGCTCGACTGCGGTAGCCAGCCAACGGCCCTTCACGGCCTCGAGCCGAAGAGCGACAGCCCGGGCGCGCTCACCCCCGATGACGACGGCGCTGGCCTCGATGACGCCGGGAGCCGGCGTAGTGACGCGCACTGATCGCACGCGGCGGCACTGGGGTGCTCGACCCTTGCCGGCGGGGTGTCGCAGCGCGGCTGCGCCGCGACGGGCGAGCGTCTCGCGGATATCGCGCGTGACCCATCGCGTGAGTTGGCCGGGCGGGCGCTCCCCAGCGGCGACCTCCAAGATGGCCGGGGCGAGCCGAGCGACCCACGGCGCCGGAGCAGGGAGCCGGCCGCCCTCGACGGGCAGCGGCTCCGGCGGCGCGGTGACCAGCCGCAGGTGGCGCGCGGGCGGGGGAGTGGCCGGCAGGCCACCGGGGACCTGCCACTCCAGCGGTAGAGGGTCTTCGATGGCACGTTGCGGTGCGTCCAGCGCGGCGGCGAGGGATGTGACGGACATGGCTGCCTCCGGTGATGTCCTTCGATGTCCGTCGAGGTGGCGGGCATCTGTGCGTATGGGTGGGTGTGGTGCGGGTTGATCGCGGTTGATGTTGTTTGCTGTCGGATGTGCATTGCACGCCGCCCGCGCGGGGTGAGTCAACGCGTAGGCTCGTGCTGTGGATGAATCGATCAGCGGCTCTGCGCGCTTTGACGATCTGCTCGCGGGCATTGCCGCGGAAGCCGAGGCCGCGGACGCCGCCTCACTCGATGCCGATATCGCCGAGATGGAGCGCGCATCTCGTGCGGAAGCACGACTGCTTGATCGCGTGCGCGCCCAGCGCGAGGTCACCCTGGAGCTTGCGGGCGCAGGCGTGGTCGTCGGACTCGTCGCGGCCGTCGGGCGCGACGTCGTCGTCCTCGCCGCCCCGGACGGAGACTGGGCCGTCGCCGCCGGGGGCATCACGGCCGTGGTCAACCCGGGTGCGGGGGCACGCGAGGCCCTGTCGGCGAGTGAGCGCCTCGGGCTCGCAAGCGTGGCGAGGGCCTGGGCCCGTCAGCGCAGTGTCGTGAGGGTGCACCGGCACGAGGCCGGCCCGCTTGACGGCACGATCGATGCGGTGGGTGCGGACTTCCTGGAGATCGCTGAGCATGATCCCGGCGAGCCACGCAGGCCCGACGCGGTGCGCCGCCAGGCACTGGTGCCCCTGGCGGGGGTGGTCGCGATCAGGAGACGCTGACCGAATCGTGGGTCACGGGGTCGAGGTGGTCGTCGCGACGCGCAGCGGACTCGGCGTACTTCGCAGCGATGTAGTCCTCGAGGCGCTGCTCTTCGATTCGCCACTGTCCTCGGCCGCCTACCTGGATGGCCGGCAGCTCGCCTGAGCGCACGAGTGAGTAGGCCTGGGCGGCGGAGACATTGAGGATCTCGGCGACATCGGCGAGGGTGAGAAATCGTGGCATGGGCCGATGGTCGCATCCGCATCAGCCTGTTGCCAGGCACGCGCAGCGCCTGTGGACAACCGCGTGCAGCGGATCGCGCACGCGGCGTGATCGGTGCGCTCTTCGCCGCGAGTCCACCGCGGACACGCCCGATAGTGGAAGCCAACGCCGAGACATCCACTCCCAGGAGCCACCATGACCCGTGTCCTCTCTGTGCTCACCCGGCAGCACGCACCCGACGGAACCTCGCAGGCGACACCCGCGTCGCCGCCGGCGCGCCGCGCGAGTCGCGCCTGGTGGCGCGACACCCGTGTGCTCGCCGGCATCGTGCTGCTCGCCGTGTCGATGCTCGTCGGCGCTCGACTGCTCGCGGGAGGCGATGACACGGTGACCGCGTGGCAGGCAACGCGTGATCTTGCACCCGGAGCCGTGGTCTCATCGGACGACGTGGTCGCCGTCTCGCTCCCCGCTGCGCTCGCGGGTGCGTACGCCGACGGTGCGGGCCTGCCGACCGCACCGCTGGACCGGCCCCTGCTCTCCGGCGAGATCCTGCCCGCTCCCGTCGACGCGCCGCTCGCGGACGTGCGGTGGGTCACGGTGCCCGTCGAGCCCCTCCACGCCCCGGTCGACCTCGCACCGGGCGAGCGCGTCGATGTCTGGGCGACGGAGGGCAGCGATCTGGGAGCGGTCCCGGTGCCCGAGATCGTGCTCGAGGGCGCTCTGGTCTCGCACGTCGCGGTCGACGGTGTGGGCATGGGCGGTGAGTACGGCGTGGTCCTCGAGATCGCACCGAGTGAGGCAGCCGCGCTTCTCGCCGCGGTGCGCACGGGCGGGATCGACCTGGTGCGGGTGCCGGCGGTGACGCGATGACGACGCTCGGCAGCGCCGCCGTCCCCATCCTGCTTGCGGCCCCGGATCTGCCGCACGAGCCTGAGCTCGTCACCCGGCTCACCCGCCCAGGCTCACCCGTCGTGGTCAGCCGACGCTGTGTGGACGCGGTCGACCTCGTCGGCGCCGCGGCATTGGGCACCGCGCGGGTGGCGGTCGTGGGAGCGGGTCTGCCACGCCTGGGTCGCGATGCACTCGCTCGCCTCGCGGCAGCCCAGGTGCGCGTCATCGGGATCGCGGTGGACGGTGATGAGGTCGGTGGCCAGAGGTTGCGTTCCCTCGACATCCCGCTCATCACCGTGCCCGGTGACGCCCCCGACCTCGCCGTCGCGGCCCTCGCGCGCGCGGTCGAGGAGCCCCGACCGTCTGCCTGGGAGTACTCCGGAGCGGCGGGTGCGCCTCCAGCGCCCACCGCGGGCCAGGGCGCCGGGCGACTGATTGCGGTGTGGGGACCCACGGGAGCGCCAGGTCGCACCAGCGTGTCCATCGCCATCGCCGATGAGACCGCGCGCGCAGGTGTGCCCGCGCTGATCGTCGATGCGGATACCCACGGGGGCGCGGTGGCAACGCACCTCGGCCTGCTCGATGACGTGAGCGGCATCGTGGTCGCCTGCCGACAGGCGGATGCGGGGACACTCGACGCCGCCGCGCTCGCGTCAGCAGCCCGCACCGTCGACGGGCGCCTGCGCGTCCTCACGGGCATCACCAGTCCAGCCCGGTGGGCCGAGCTGCGGCCGACCGCGCTCAGTCGCCTGTGGGAGGCGTGCCGGGCAACGCCGGGCGTCACGGTCGTCGACGCTGGCTTCGGTCTGGAATGCGACGAGGAGCTCCTCCACGACACGCGCAGTCCCCGCCGCCATGCCGCCACCCTCACCGCCGTCACGGCCGCCGATCTCATCGTCGCGGTCGGCGCTGCGGACCCCGTCGGCATCGACCGACTCGTCACCGGGCTGGACGACCTGCGGCGTATCGCTCCGGAGACTCCGGTGCGCGTCGTCGTCACGCGGGTGCGCCGCAGCGTGCTCGGCGGCAACCCCGACAGACAGGTGCGCGAGGCTCTGCGTCGTCATGCCGGCGTCGATGACGTGGTCTGCGTGCCCGACGATCGTGCGGCCTACGACGCCTGCCTGCGCGAAGGCCGCACCCTCGCTGAGGCTGCACCGCGGTCACCGGCACGGGGAATTCTCCGCGAATTCGCTCGACAGTCAGTGCCACGGCCTCGCGATCAGCAGGCGGTGCCCGCCTAGGATCAGCCCGTGCCTGATTCGCCGACCTATTCCGGACTCATCG
>VGBQ01000101.1 GCA_016870425.1 Actinomycetota bacterium
AGGGATGGCGTAGGCAAGATCAACTGATCGCATGGTCACCGAGTCGGCGAGGCCACCGGAGAAGCCCGCCCACAAGCCCAGGAGCGTGCCGATCACCGTGGCGCAGATGGCGACGACGGCGGGACCGATGATGCCGGTGCGGCTGCCGACCATGAGTCTCGACAGGATGTCGCGACCGAGTTGATCGGTGCCCAGCCAATGCGCGGCGCTGGGTCCCTGGGAGCTGGCGATGAGGTCTTGCGCGAGCGGATCATAGGGAGCGATCCAGTCGGCAGTGATGGCGATGATGATGAAGAACGCGACGATGACGACGGCGATCCAGAAGATCGGGCCCCATCGCGTACGCCGCTTCTCCTCAGCTGGTGTCTCCGTCGCTGGCGAAGGCTGGGCGCCTGAGGGATCGGCGCTCATGCGGCTGCTCCCGCTCGGCGAAGGCGCGGGTCGAGTGCGTAGTAGAGCAGGTCGATGACGAGATTAGTGAGCAGCACGAGGATCGCCGTGAGGAGGGCGAGGGCTTGCACGACCGGCAGGTCGAGCGTGCCCACCGACGACACCAGCAGGCTCCCTAGGCCCTGGAGCGCGAAGACGTTTTCGATGAGCACGGCGCCGGCGAGCGAGAAGGCGAGGATGAGCCCCGCTGATGTCAGGACGGGCAGCGACCCGTTGCGCAGGACATAGCGCAGCCAGATGCGCGAGTTGCTCAGGCCGCGTGATCGTGCAAAGACGATGTAGTCGCGATCCACGACATCCATGACGGCGGCCCTGGTCTGTCGAAGCAGGATCGGGATCTGCAAGGTGGCGAGGGCGAGTGCGGGCAGGGTGAGATGCCAGATCGTGTCCAGGAACCCATCGCCGTTGCCGAAGCCGGGGAACCAGTCCAACTGCACGGAGAAGACGTAGATGAGCAGGAAGCCGATGGCGAATGCCGGGGTGCACAGCGCGATCAAGGTGATCGACGAGGCGAAGCGGTCGATCCAGCTTCCGCGACGCACGGCGGCGAGGATGCCCAGCGGGATGGCGACAACGACCGTGATGATGAACGCGTAGAGAGCCAGCCAGACAGTGGTCCATAGTCGCGACGTGATGACCGACATCACCGGCTCGCTTGCGCGAATCGAGTCACCGAAGTCGCCTTGGAGTGCCGCCACGACCCAGTTGCCGTACTGGACGAGGAAAGGATCGTTGAGCCCGTAGCGCTCGTTGATCGACGCGATGGCCTCGGGTGTCGCGCTCCGTGGGCCCAGCAGGATCGTGGCCGGATCACCCGGTGTCAGGGCGAGCAGGCCGAAGACCAGCAGGGAGAGAAGGGCGATCGTGGCGACGATCGCCACTACTCTTCGCAGCGCGTACGCTGCAAGGGTCATTGGGCTCCACTGATGTTCATCGGCCACACCTGGCCGGGTGCGAAGTAACTGTATCCGCCATCCCAGACCAGGGTGTTGCCAATGGCCACGGCGACCTGCTCGTTGAAGAGCGAGACGTAGGGCACGTTGGTGTTGACATCGCTCATCAGGGCGATCAGGGGCTCCTTGAGCTCCGCCGACGTGGTGGCCACGGCGATGGCGCCCGCGAGCTCGTTGGCCTCGGGAGTGGCGTACTTCGCGATGTTGAACGGCGCGGCCTCGCCAACCATGACCGGGGGGAGTTCGCCCGCCCACGTCGTCGGAGCGGCGAGCGAGACGAGCTGCAGCGGGCTTGCGGCAGGGTCGAAGAGACCGGCACCCCAGTCCGCGGCAGAAACCGGCTTCACGGTGATGGTGATGCCAATCTGCTTCGCCGCCTCTGCAAGGTTCTGCGCGAGTGGGGACATCCACGGCTGCGTTGTATCAACAGCGAGGTCCAACGCGAAGCCGTCGGGGGTTGCTGACTTGGCCAGCGCTTCCTTGGCCTTCTCAATGGAGAACTCCGGGATTGGCGCGAACGCTGCAGTAACGGCGCCCGCTTCGCTGCCGAAGGTCGTGGTCATCTGCACCTCGGGCACGAGGCTCGTGGCGGCGACTGCCCGGCCATTGAAGAGAGGCTGGGCGAGAGCTGCTCGATCGAGCAGGTGAGCGATCGCCAGGCGCGCGTTGACGTCGTCGAAGGGCGCGCGCGACGTGTCCATGGCCAGGTAGTCCATGTAGCCGCCATTGACGTAGGACATGGTGGCGTTGTCGAGCTCGTCCCACTGCCGTGTGGCGATGAGGGGGACGTCGAAGAAGCCATTGATCTCGCCGCTGCTCATGGCCAGGCGAGCGGTCTCGGGGTCCTCGATGGTGACAACCTTGATCTCCTTGGCCTTCGGCACGCCACCCCAGTAGGCGTCGTTGCGAGCGAAGACGACACCGTCGGCAGAGGAGTAGGACACGATCGAGTAGGGGCCGGTGCCCATACCAGGCTTCTCCGGGCCGCCCGCTGCTTCGCCTGCCGCCTCGTCATAGGCCTGCTGGCGCACGAAGGCAAAGACCGCCAACTTGGTGGGCATGGCGGGATCGGGGGCTAGCAGCTTGACGGTGACCGTCTTGGGATCGGTCACCTCGACGGACTCGACCGTGCCGAAGAACTGCGCCTGCAAGGACGTGCTGTCGGGTCCGACATGGCGGTTGATGGAGTAGGCCACGTCTTCGGCGGTCAGCGGCGTGCCATCCCAAAACTTCACGTCGTCGCGCAGAGTGAGCACGATGGTCTGGGGATCAGGTGTTTCGAAGGACGTGACCGAGGGGACGATATTGCCCTCGTTGTCCTGCGCCAGGACTCGATCGAAGGCCGTGCTCTGGGTGCGGATCGAGGGGAGGTTGGGATCAACGGCGGAGTCCATGGACATGACCGGGGACGGGACCGCCCACGTCATCGTCTCGATGTCGCCGCCGCCGGTCGCGGCGGAACTCGATGCCGCGTCCGAGGCGGAGCTCGAGGAGGCATCGGATCCCCCACCGGAGCACCCGGCCAGGAGGGCCGCGGCCACCAGGCCGATGCCGAGGGTGGACCACTTCGCGAGTCTGGCCATGTCGGGCTCCTCTGCAAGGCGGTCCCGGGGGCCCGCTCGAACGGTTGCGTAAGTATTCAATGCAACTTTGCCCGGGCGCAAGCACTTTCCGGAAGAATCTGACGCATGGGTCCCGCCGTGGTGGTCGTCGGGGGCGGGACGGCGGGGTGCGCCGTGGCCGCCCGCCTCGCTGAGGCGGGGCGGGCGGTCACCCTGATCGAGGCCGGGCCGGACTACGGCCCCTGGGAGCAGGGTCGATGGCCGGACGACCTGCTCGACGCCACGACCCTGGCCACCTCCCACGACTGGGGTTACGCCGGCCCGGCGGCCGACGGGCGCACCGTGGCCTTCGACCGCGCCCGGGTGATCGGGGGGTGCTCGGCGCACAACGGCTCGACCATGTCGATCGGGTGGAGCGGCGACGACGGTGACCTGCCATCGATGTGGTCGACGGTGGAACTCGCAGGCGCGAGACAGAGTGCAGCCGAGCGCACGCGCGTCAACGCGCCTGCTGAGTCGGCGATACAGCCATTCCAACGCGCCTTCCTCGATGCATGCGATGCGATCGGCGTACGCCGCACCGATGACCTGCTCGACCCCGATGGCGGTGCGGGAGCGAGTCTGAGTCCAGTCAACGTTGTCGACGGCATCCGCTGGAACACCGCGATCGCCTACCTCGACCCAGTCCGCGACCTACCCAATCTGCACATCGTCGACCAGTGCATCGTGGACCGCGTCGAGATCCACGAGGGCCGGGTGACAGGCGTGCTGGGAACTCGCGACGGATTGCCCGTTGCCTTCGACGCCGACCTCGTCGTGCTGTGCGCTGGCGCATACGGCACCCCGATGATCCTCATGCGCTCAGGGATCGGCCCGGCTGAGCACCTGCGCTCGCTGGGCATCACGGTTGTTGTCGACCTGCCCGGAGTGGGTGGAGCGCTGCAGGACCAGCCGGTGCTGCGCTTGGAGTGGGCCGCGACCCCCGTGCTGATCGACGCGCTCGAGGCATTCCGGGACGCCACGGGCTTCCTGCCGGAGGAGCAGTGCGTGGCCAAAGTGCGCAGCCCGCGCGCCTCCGATGCGGTGCCCTACGACATGCACGTCTTCCCCTGGGTCGAGCCCGACGCAGCGCACGGCTGGCGTTGTGTCATCCCCGCGGGCCTGTTGCGACCCACATCGTCAGGCACGATCCGCTTGGCCTCCCGCGATCCCGAGGATGCTCCGCTGATCGATCACGGCTACCTGCGCGAAGACGATGACGTCGATCGACTCGTCAGCATGCTGCCGTGGCTGACCGACCTGGCGGCGCAGGACCCTTTGGCCGACTTCCTGGGCGAGCCGCTCGTCGCCGCGCCATCCGGTGACCGTGCAGAGGCCGCCGAGTGGGTCCGCGCCAATCACCACCACTACTGGCACCCCACCGGAGGAGCGGCGATCGGCCCGACCGACGATGCCCTGGCCGTCTGCGATGAGCGGGCGCGTGTCCGGGGGGTAGAGGGCCTCGCCGTCGCCGATGCTTCGCTCTGTCCCCGTGCCCCGCGCGCGACCACGGCCTTCCCTGTGACCGTCGTGGGCGAGCATGTCGCCAGCCTCATCCTGGAGGACACGTGAGCGAGCACGATGTCGTGATCCGTGGGGGCCGGATCATCGATCCGGAGACCGGGTTCGATGCCGTCGGCGACGTGGCGATCACAGGGGGCCGCATCGACGCGGTGATCCCCGGCGGCAGCACCGGTCTGCATGGGCGCGAGGAGTGGGACGCCACCGGACAGGTCGTGGCACCGGGCTTCATTGACCTGCACAGTCACTGCGCGGACCCCGCGTCGCGGCGGCTTCAGGTCTGCGACGGGGTGACCACCGCTCTGGAACTCGAAGCGGGGATGCTCGACATGTCCGGGGCCTACGCCCGCATGGCGGAGCATGGCAGCCCCAACAACTTCGGCTACTCCGCATCGTGGGCACTGGCGCGCATGAGCGTGTGCGGCATAGACGTGTCGGCGGGCCTGCCGGCGTTCCTGGCCAACATCGGGGCCCCGGCCTGGCACCGAGAATTGTCGGACCGGGAGCGCGGGCGCATGCTCGAGATGCTGCGGCGCGAGCTCGATGACGGTGCCCTCGGCATCGGTGTACTCCTGGGTTACTGTCGCGAGACCCCGGGGGTGGAATACCTCGAGGTGGCGGGGCTGGCCGCGGAGACTGCCTCGCCTACCTATACGCACGTGCGTGACCTGGGTCGCCCCGACAGCGGCCTGCTGGGGGCGATTGAGGTCGTCGCGGCTGCGCTCGACTCCGGAGCCCACATGCACCTGTGCCACATCAACAGCACGTCGGTCCGCGCGGTCGATCGAGTGCACGCCCTTCTCGACGAGGCGCGCAGGGACGGACTGCGTGTCACGACCGAGGCATATCCCTACGGCTCCGGCGCCACCGGGATCGGTGCCCAGTTCCTCGACCCGGCCGAACTCGCGGCAAGCGGACGCAGCCCCTCCGACGTCGTCTACCTAGCCACGAATGAGCGCATCGCCACTGCCGAACGGCTGGTCGAGCTGCGCGCGCAGGATCCGGGGGGCCTGGCGATCGTGGAGTTCCTGAGGGAGGAGAGTCCCGACGACCTCGGCTATCTCACGCGCGCACTGCTGCACGACGACACCGCAGTGGCCAGTGATGCCATGCCACTGTCACCGGGCGATCCCGCGCGCGATGTGGGCTGGCCGGTGCCGGCCAGTGTGACGACCCATCCGCGCACGGCAGGCACTTTCGCGCGCATCCTGCGGTGGTACGTCCGTGAGTTGCAGATCCTCGACCTGACGGAGGCCGTGCGCCGCTGCACGCTCGTGCCGGCACAGATCCTCGAGGCGGTGAGTAGCGACATGCGACGCAAGGGACGGGTGCAGGCAGGCGCTGACGCGGATCTCGTCATCTTCGACCCGCAGACGGTCACCGACCGCGCGACCTACTCCTCGCCGGTCGAGCCATCCACCGGCTTCTCCTACGTCGTGGTCAATGGCACCCCCGTGGTCAAGGGCGGCACCCTGCAGCTCAATGCGCTTCCGGGGCTCCCGGTGCGTGGCGGTCGCTGACGATCACGTAGTCACCCTCGCGCGTGAAGCCGATGACCCGGCCCTGCGTCACGGGCTCGAGCAACTCCTCGCGCAGGCGCAGCCGCCATGTCCGTGCGGCAACGGGATCAGTCGCGCGGAGGGTCTCGATGTCCTCGGGTGTTGGGATCAGGCGGTGGTCGTCGTCGACAGCAGGACTGACCAGCGCCGGAGGCGAGACCTCCCAGGCCATGAGCAGGCGATCGGATGCATCGCCCGCGTTGATGGCATCCGACATGGGTCCGTAGAAGTCGACCAGGTAGTCGACGGGAAGGGCCCCGAGACGGCCGATGTTGAACCACGCGTTGCGGCGTACCAGCGGATCGAAGGTCCACGTGATGAGCTCGACGCCTCGCGCGGACGCCCAATCGCGCTGATGCAACTTGAGTGCCCTGCCGACGTGGAGGCCGCGTGCCTTCGGCGAGACGCCCGTGGCATGGGAGTGCAGGGAGAGGCGGCCGCCGTGCTGGCCCAGGAATCCGACCGATGCGCCCACGAGAGCCCCCTCCCGGAAGGCACCAGCGACGTAGCCGCCCTCGTGCGACAGGGCGCGCAGCAGTTCGACGCCGAGGGCGGGGATGCCCGGGCCCCATACGGATACGAAGAGATCATCGATGCCGCGCAGGTCATCCAGTTGGTCGAGTTGGCGCACCGTGACGGCTTGGCCGTCCGAGGGAGTCACGTGTCGCTCTCCATGAGTTCGGTGATGAAGAAGTCGAGCCAGACGGGCCAGACTTCCCCCTCGCCAGAGGCATGCCCGACATGTGGGCGCTCATTCAGGATCGCTCGATATCCCCCCGGCCCGGCGATCTCCTGCAGGCGTGCCACGAAGGCCCGTGCCGGCTCGATGCGGCAGCGCGTGTCTACTTCGCCGGCGTCCACCATCACGGCGGGGTAGGCAACACCGTCTCGGAGGTTGTGCAGTGGTGAGATCCGCTCCCATTCGCCTAGGTGCTCGGGGAACTCCGTTCGGCCGAATTCCGTGACGAATTGCCCCAGACCCAGGTGCGGAAGGCTGATGAGGTCAAGCGCAGGAATCGCGGGAATGACTGCGCGGAAGAGTTCGGGTCGCTGGGTGATGGCCGCTCCAGCGGTCAGCCCTCCGAGGGAGGCCCCGACAAACCCCACTCGTCCAGGCTCGGCGAGCCCTCGCGCAGTTGCATCCTCAACGACTGCGAAGAGGTCATCGAAGGTCCTTTGCTTCCCGGTGACGGTTGCCGCCTGCCAGTGAGCATGCCCTTGCTCGCCGCCGCCCCGTAGTTGCGGCAGGATCAGGCACCCGCCACGCTCGAGCCACGGCATGGCCTGCGCGGGATAGCACGGTGTGTGCATTGCAACGTTGAAGCCCCCGTACGCATAGGTGATGGCGGGGGCGGGACCGATCGTGTCCCGCAGCCGCACGTGCCAGTAGCCCACGGTTGCTCCGTCCGGAGCCGTGGCATGGTGTCGGGTTGCCACGATCCTGTCGTCTCGCTCCAGAGGCTGAAGGGTCGTCAACTCGCGCGCGACGACGTCGTAACGCGCCTGGCGCGGTGGTCGATCGAATCCGCCGATGTGGAAGGCGATCGTGGTCGGGCCCTCTGGGAAGATCCGCGGCTCGCTGTTGCCCTGCCCGAAGCCGAAGCTCAGGTCCAGTCCCGATGGCTCAGGCAGGTCGACGGTGTGGTCGTAGGTGCCGTCGGATGCAAAGACGCGGATCCGATGAGCTCCGTCGACGATCTCGAAGGTGACGATGTGGTCGTCCAGGACTCCCAGCCCGCGCATCACACCGTCGCCCTCAGGGATGATCTCCGTCCATGTGGACTGGTCCCGGACCGAGTCGAGCGGAATCGAGACGACCCGCCCTCGGTCGGCGTTGATGTTGGTGCCTGCCAGGAGCCGATCGTCACGTACGTCGATAAAGAAGAAGTTACCCGCGGAGGCCTCAAGGAGTGGCTGCCACTCGTCGCCATCTGCACGCTTGATCAGCGTGGGCGTGAGCGACGCGCCGAATCCGTGCGCGGCGAGAGCGTCCCCGCTCGGTGTCACGATCATGTTCGTGTTGGGGCCGCCGAGGGCCTCATCGATCACCGTGGCGCCGCCAAGGAGGTGGACCGCCGTGCGGGGGCGCCAACCGTCGGCCATGGACACCTCACCGCACTTGGCGTAGAAGCCGCTGCCGTCAGCGAGCCAGGTGACCGGGAAGAGTGAGTAGAGATGGGGCACGGCATCGGGCAGCATCTCGCGGCTGGCGACGTCAATGACGCGGACGGTGGTGTCTTCATCGCCATCCAGGCTGAGACCGACCGCGACGTGTTGGCCCGTGGGTGAGGGGATGACCCACTGGATGGTTGGCCGCGGTCCGGGGAGCTCGGTGGTGCTGATGAGCGTGCGGCTGACGTCGTCGGGGGCCGGCCCGACGCGCACCACAGAGGAGCCATCGAAGGGATTGATCTCGTGTCTCAACCAGGCGTCGCCCAGGGGCACGGAGGGCTTGACGGCCTCCACGCCTTCGAGACCGGATCTCATCTCCTCGCGCAGTAGCGCAACTCGGTCCATGCCCTTCCCCTCCGAAGCCATTGCCAGCAGAACATAGAAATCTTATGCTCTTGTCACGCTCCGCGAAGGGAAATCGTGATGACAGGCACCGTCCTGGAAAACGCCCGGGTGTTCGACGGTCATGACGCCCTGCCCGGGAGTCGATCGGTGCTCGTCGATGGCGACCGCATCGTGGACGTCTCCGAGGGGGTGATCGACGCCCCGGGAGCGGAGCGGATCGATGTTGGCGGGCGCACCCTCATGCCCGGCCTCATCGACCTGCACGTCCACGCCTACGCAAGCGATGTCTCGGCAGCCAAGATCAATCTGGCGGATGCTCCCTATCGCACAGCTCACGCGGCCCGCATGCTGGGCCATGCGCTGTACTGCGGATTCACCACCGTGCGTGACATCGGAGGAGGTGACTGGAGCCTCTCCCGAGCTATCGACGATCGTCTCATCCGGGCACCGCGCTTCTTCTACGCCGGCAAGATCCTGTCGATGACCGGTGGCCACGGTGACATGCGCGAGATGGGGGAGAGCGAACACGTGTCCGGCTACTGCAGGTGCGACAGCATGAACGCCCTGTGCGTGATCGCCGATGGAGTCGACGAATGCCTCAAGGCGGTCCGCGAGGAACTCAGGCGGGGCGCGCACTGCATCAAGATCATGGGATCCGGGGGAGTGGCCAGCCCCACTGACCCCATCTGGATGAACCAGTACCGCGAGGACGAGATCCGGGCC
>VGBQ01000102.1 GCA_016870425.1 Actinomycetota bacterium
GACTCGCCCGCCGCCACGAGGAAGTCCGTCTTCTTCGACACCGAGCCGGAGACCTTCCCGCCCCTCTCCTGCACGGCGGCCGTCGCCTCGTCGCGCGTGAAGCCCTCGAGCGAGCCGGTGATGACGACGGTGACGCCATCGAGCGTGCCGGGACCGCTGGTCGAAGTCTCATCGGCGAGGCGCACCCCGGCGGCGCGCCACTTCTCCACGACCTCGCGGTGCCAGGGTTCGGCGAACCACTCCTGCAGCGCCTCGGCGATGACCCCGCCCACGCCCTCGACCTCGGCGAGCCGCTCGGGGTCGGCCTCGGCGATCGCGTCGATGCTGCCGAGGTCACGCGCGAGCGCCTGCGCAGCGGTGGGACCGACATGGCGGATCGACAGCGCGACGAGCGCACGCCACAGTGGCCTGTCCTTCGACGCCTGGATCTGAGCGAGCATGCCCTTGGCATTCTCGGTGAGCTGCGGGCCTTCCTCGCCCTTGCCCGGCTCGCGCGTGAAGAACGGGCAGCGCAGCAGGTCATCGGCCGTGAGGGCGAAGAGGTCGCCCTCGTCCTGGACCAGCCCGCACTCCAGCAGTGCGATGGCAGCCTTGTAGCCCAGGCCCTCGATGTCCATCGCTCCCCGCGAGGCGACGTGGAAGAGACGCTCGCGCATCTGCGCGGGACATGACCGCGTGTTGGGGCAGCGGATGTCGATGTCGCCTTCCTTCTCAGGCGCGAGGGCGCTGCCGCACTCCGGGCACGCCGTCGGCATCACGAAGGCGCGCTCGCTGCCGTCACGCACCTCGACGACCGGGCCGAGGACCTCGGGGATGACGTCGCCCGCCTTGCGCAGGAAGACCATGTCACCGATGAGCACGCCCTTGCGCGCGACCTCCTGGGAGTTGTGCAGGGTCGCCATGGTCACGGTCGAGCCCGCCACCTTCGCGGGCTCCATCACGGCAAACGGCGTGACCCGGCCCGTGCGCCCGACATTGACCTGGATGTCGCGCAGGCGCGTACGCACGACCTCTGGCGGATACTTGTAGGCGATAGCCCAGCGGGGCGCGCGAGACGTCGCCCCGAGGCGGTCTTGGATGGCCAGGTCATCGACCTTGATGACGACGCCATCGATCTCGTGCTCGACATCGTGGCGGTGATCGCCGTAGTAGTTGATGTACTCCTCCACGCCCGCCAGGTCAGGCACGAGGCGGATGCGATCGCTAGTCGGCAGGCCGAGCCGCGCCAGGACGTCGTAGGCCTCGCTGAGGGTCGCGAAGGTCACGCCCTCGTGCGCCCCGATGCCGTGGACGACGAGCCGAAGCGCCTCGAGGCGTCCGGTGGCCAGGGCGAGCTCATCGCGCAGGCGGGCGAGGCGCACCTCTTCACGGTCCGTGCCACGCGAGCGCGACTCGACATCGGCCAGGTCGTCCTGGCGACGGTCGATGCGCTGGCGCAGGCTGCCCGCGGCCGCGTTGCGGGGATTGGCGAAAGGCGATCCGCCCAGCGCCAACTGCTCGGAGTTGATGCGCTCAAACTCCGCGAGCGGGAAGTAGATCTCCCCGCGCACCTCGAGCAGAGCGGGCGGCTTCTTGCCCGCGAGGGACTTGGGGATGCCGGGGATGAAGGACGCGTTGTAGGTGACGTCCTCGCCCACGCGCCCATCACCGCGCGTGGCGACCGAGCGCAACCTTCCCTCGACGTAGACAAGGTCCACGGCGAGGCCATCGACCTTGAGCTCGCAGAGCATGGCCGGGGATTCATCCACTGCCTTGTCGACCCGTGCGGCCCACGCCTGGACCTCCTCGAGCGAGAAGGCGTTGTCGAGGCTGTACATCCGCGCCAGGTGCTCGACAGGCTCGAACATCTCCGCGCGTGATCCACCCACCGTCTGCGTGGGCGATTCCCCCGATGCGAGTTCCGGGTGCTTCGACTCGAGTTCGACGAGCTCGCGATAGAGGGAGTCGTATTCCTCGTCGGACAGCGTCGGCTTGTCGTGGAGGTAGTAGCGCTCGCGCGCCTCGTTGATCGCATCAACGAGTTCGTCCCAGCGCGCGCGCGCCTTGGCGGGGACGCTCATGACGGCTCCTGCTCCACGGGCGCATCATCCCGCACAAGCCGCCCAGCGATGCCGAGTGCGGCGTAGACCATTCGGGCCCATGCGGGGTCTGCGCCCGCCAGCCCGCAGGAGGGGGTGAGTGCCACGCGAGTGTTGGCGGCATCCGCCGGGATGCCCCAGCGGGAGTACTGCTCCAGGGCCTGCGCCGCGACGCGCTCGGCGATCGCCTGCGGACCAGGCACCGACTGCGGCAGCGACGGCGCATAGCCGAGCAACAGGTGGATGCCGGCCTCGAGAGCCTCGCCGAGGGGCTCCTCCTGCGCCGTCTCGAGCACCGCCGGATCGACGGAGATCATGCGCGCCCCCGCACGCCGCAGCAGGTCGACGGGCACGCGCGGATGACAGCAGTGCACACCAGGCATCGCTCCCTGCGATGCGCTTGCATCGATGACCCAGCCGAGGTGGGACTGCGCGCGAGCAGCATCGACCGAGCGGTACGTCGCGAGGCCGCTGGCTGTCGTCACTCCGCCCGCGAGCACCGACGGCAGCGACGGCTCATCGAGTTGGAGTACGACGTCAGCTCCCGGAAGGCGGCGACGAATCTCAGCGACGTGACGCGAGGCGGCCTCGGCCAAGGCCTCGGCGATGTCACGACAGGCACCGTGGTCGCGCACCGCGCGCTCACCCCCGCGCATCTCCACGGCGGACGCGAGGGTCCACGGCCCACACAGCTGCGCCTTGACCGGGCCTCGGCTCCCGGCAAGCGCCTGCTCGATGCCGTCGAGGTCCTCGCTGAGCCACGAGCGCGCCCGCGCCATGACCCGACCCGGGGCATCCGCGAATCTCCAGCCCACCGGCGTGGTCTCGACCGCCATGTCGGGCGCTACCTCGGCAAGCAGGGCCATCGTGCGCCCGACGAGGTCGGCGCCGGGGCCGCGCGCGGGCAGCTCGGGCACGTGCGGGAAGTCGGGAAGCTCGCCCGCGATCGCACGCGACCACTCGTGCGAGTCGGTGCCGGGCAGGCTGCCGATCCCGGTGGCTGCGGCGGGTGTGATCATGGGCGCACGATGGTGGCCGAGCCGATGACCCGCGTGCCTTCGTACATCGCCATGGCCTGTCCGGGAGCGACCCCGCGCGCGGGCTCATCCAAGTGCGCGACAACGCGATCGTCGATGACATCGATCACTGCATCCATCGGCTCGCCGTGCGCACGGATCTGCACGCTCAGCCGCCCACCCGCCGCCGGGATCGGGCCGCACCAGATCGGATCGCGAGCCGTGATGGTCGCACGGGCGAGCAACTGCTCCTCCCCCACGAAGACACGCCCCTCGCTCGGGTCGATGTCGACGACGTAGCGGCGACTGCCCGAGGGTGCCGGCTCGCGCAGGTCGAGTCCGCGCCGCTGGCCGATAGTGAAGGCGTAGGCACCCGAGTGCTGTCCGATGACCGCGCCGCTAACCGCGTCGACGACCTCACCCGGCGCCTCGCCGAGGTGCTCGCGTAACCACGCGCTGGTGTCACCGTCGGGGATGAAGCAGATGTCATGACTGTCGGGCTTGTCGGCCACGCGCAGGCCGCGCTCGGCTGCCTCGGCGCGCACCTGCGACTTGAGACTGCCTCCCAGGGGAAACATGCTCGCCGCGATCTGCTCCGGCGTGAGCACCGACAGGACGTAGGACTGGTCCTTGTCGGGGTCGACCGCGCGATGAAGCTCCGGCCCATCGATCCCGTCGACGATGCGCGCATAGTGCCCGGTGCAGACGGCATCGAAGTCAAGCGCGAGGGCGCGATCGAGCACCGCAGCGAACTTGATGGTCTCGTTGCAGCGCAGGCAGGGATTGGGAGTGAGGCCCTCGCGATAGGACTCCACGAAGTCGTCGATGACATCGCGCGCGAATGCCTCCGACAGGTCCCAGACGTAGTAGGGAATGTCGAGCATGTCTGCGATGCGTCGCGCATCCTGCGCGTCGGCGATGGAGCAGCAGCCCTTGGATCGCCCCGTCGATGACTGCGCACGACTCAAGGCGAGGTGAACACCGACGACCTCGTGGCCGGCGTCGACGGCGCGTGCCGCGGCGACCGCCGAGTCGACGCCCCCCGATAGCGCAGCGATGACGCGCATGTCAGGTGGTGCGCCGCAGGCGCGGGGTCGCAGCACGGGTGGCGCGCTCGAGTGCACCGGGCAACACCTCGAGGACCCGGTCGACATCGCCCGAAGTGCTGGGGCAGCCGAGCGAGAAGCGCAGGGAGCCCCGCGCCAATGCAGCATCGATGCCCATGGCCTCGAGCACATGCGAGGGCTCCGGCACGCCCGCGGTGCACGCAGAGCCCGTCGAGCACTCCACGCCTGCCGCGTCGAGCAGCATGAGAAGGGTGTCGCCCTCGCACCCGGGGAACGACACGTGCACGTTGCCCGGGAGTCGCTGAGCGCGATCGCCGTTGACGATTACCCCGGGGGCGAGGCGGACGATGCCGTCGATGAGATCCTGGCGCAACGCGACCATGCGCGCAGCGTGATCGGCCTGCGCCGTAACCGCGTGGTGCAGGGCGACGCCAAGAGCGGCGATGCCGGCGGCATCGAGCGTGCCCGAACGCACCTCGCGCTCCTGGCCACCGCCGTGGACGACCGGCACGACGCGCGCGTCGCGGCGCAGCACGAGCGCTCCCGTGCCGACGGGGGCGCCGATCTTGTGGCCGCTCAGCGCGAGAGAGGTCAGGCCGGGGAGCGAGCCGTCGACCGGGAGTTGCCCGATGGCCTGCACGGCGTCCGTGTGGAAGGGCACACCCGCCTCCGCGCACGCGGCAGCGATCTCGGCGATGGGCTGCACCGTGCCGACCTCGTTGTTGGCCCACATCACCGTGCACAGGGCGACGTCGTCGCCCAAACGCTCGCGCACGGCTTCGGGACCGACACGACCGAGGGAGTCGACGGGAATCCACTCGATGTCGCGGCCCTGCTCCCCCAGCCAGGCAACGGGGTCGAGGACGGCGTGGTGCTCGATCGCCGAGCACAGGATTCGCGGCCGGTTGGGCCGCGCCCATGCGAGCCCCTTGACGGCGAGGTTGTCGGCCTCCGTGCCCCCCGAGGTGAAGATGACCTCGCTGGGCCTCACGCGCAGGTCATCGGCGATCGACTCGCGCGCCTCTTCGACGACGCGGCGTGACGCTCGGCCTGCGGCATGCAGGGAGGAGGGGTTGCCGACGCGCGAAGCCGTCTCGCGCCACGCCTCGGCCGCCTCAGGAAGGAGGGCCGTGGTCGCCGCGTGATCGAGATAGGCGCGTTCGGACGTCGCGCCGTTCATCTGCACGAGCCGAGCCTACCTGTGCCCTCGGATCAGGCCTTGCGCTTGGAGATCTCGTCGGTCAACTGGGGCACGACCGCGAAGAGGTCTCCGACGACGCCAAAGTCGGCGAGTTCGAAGATCGGGGCCTCGGGGTCCTTGTTGACCACGACGATGGTCTTGGAGGTCTGCATGCCCGCGCGGTGCTGGATCGCACCGCTGATGCCGTTGGCAATGTAGAGCTGGGGGGACACGGTCTTGCCGGTCTGGCCCACCTGGAACTGATGGGGGTACCAGCCCGCGTCGGTCGCCGCGCGAGACGCGCCGACTGCGGCACCCAGGGTGTCGGCGAGCGCCTCGACGACACCGAAGCCGTCGGCACCGCCCACGCCGCGTCCGCCGGAGACGACGATCGCGGCCTCGCTCAGCTCGGGGCGGCCACCCTTCTGCGCCACCGTGCGGCCGGTCACGCGGGCCGACTTGGCGACATCGGAGACATCGGCGCTCACATCGACACGCGTCGCTGCGGCAGCCGATGCCTCGGGCGCGATGGAGTTGGTGCGCACGGTGATGATCGGGGTGCCCGTGGCCACCTTGGACTTCACGACCGTCGAGCCGCCAAAGACACTCTGCGTCGCCGTGAGGTCGGGAGCGACGCCCACGGCGTCGGTGATGATGCCCGAGCCGGTCTTGATGGCGACGCGACCCGCGACCTCCTTGCCCTCGGCGGTAGAGGGGATCAGCACAGCGCCGGCGCCAGAGTCGGCGACGACTCGCGCGAGCACCTCGGCCTTGGGCGCGACGAGGTAGTCGTCCAAGTCGGCCGAGTCCGCGACGTAGACCTTCTCCGCGCCGTACTCACCCAGTGTGGCGAGGGCGTCGGCGGACGCGCCGGAGCCGAGCCACACCGCAGCGGGCGTCCCGAGCGAGCGGGCCAGCGTGAGCAGCTCGAGCGTGACCTTCTTGACGGCTCCGTCTGCATGCTCGACGAGCACGAGGATCTCTGACATCTCCTGGGCCTCCTAGATGAACTTCTGCTCGGACAGGTAGTCGGCGATGCGCACGCCGCCCTGGCCATCGTCGGTCACGACAGTGCCGGCTGCCTTGGGCGGACGCGCCGCGAACTCGTCGACGACGCTCCACGCGGCGCCGAGGCCCACGGCGGAGGGCTCAAGGCCAAGGTCGGCGATGCTCAGCGTCTCGACGGGCTTCTTCTTGGCCGCCATGATCCCCTTGAAGGACGGGTAGCGGGGCTCGTTGATCTTCTCGACCACCGACACGACGGCGGGCAGGCTCGCCTCGACGGTGTCGTAGCCGTAGTCCATCTGGCGCTCGATGCGCACGCTTGATCCGTCGACCTCAACCTTCTGCGCGAAGGTCACCTGCGGCAGGCCGAGGCGCTCGGCCACCATCGCGGGCACCACGCTCATGCGCGCGTCGGTGGACTCGGAGCCGAAGACGATGAGGTCGAAGCCACGACCCTCGAGCGCCTTGGCGAGAGCTGCCGACGTCGCGATGGCATCCGAGCCGTGAAGCGCGTCGTCGACCACGTGGATGCCGGCATCAGCGCCCATGCTCAGCGCCTTGCGGATGGTCTCGCCCGCGCGCTCGGGGCCCATGGACACGACGACGACCTCGCCGCCGGAGGCCTCAGCGATGCGCAGGCATTCCTCCACGGCGTACTCATCCAGCTCATTGAGCACGCCCTCGGCCGACTCGCGGTCGAGGGTCGAGTCGGAGGCCTGGAGCTTCTTCTCGGCCCAGGTGTCGGGAACCTGCTTGACGCAGACGGCGATCTTCACGATCACTCCTCACGGAATCGGACGTGGACGCCATGTTACTCGCCAGTATCTCTGGGGGCGCGTCGAGATCCCGGGCCTCACGCCTCGGGTCTCATACGGCACTCTGGCCCCATGGAGGAGTCGGGCCTGCTGGCCACGGGCGAGCGCACCGCCCCCGGTCTGCCCGACGAGGAGTACTGGTTCGCGCGTCACGAGGTCGCCTACCGGTGGATCGCCCAGCGGATCGCCCAGCGCCACGCACCGGGCGCGGTGATCGTGGATGCGGGAGCGGGCGAGGGATACGGCGCAGCGATGCTCACCGGCACCGTCGTCGCACTGGAGTACGACGGCGCCGCCTGCGCGCACATGCGTCGCGCCTATCCACAGATCGCGGTGACGCGGGCCAACCTCGCCGCACTCCCGCTACGCACCAGGAGCGTTGATGCCCTGGTCAGCCTGCAGGTGGTGGAGCACCTGTGGGACGTCCGCGGATTCCTGCGCGAGTGCCTCCGTGTCCTGCGCCCGCAAGGCGAGCTGGTCATCACGACCCCGCAGCGGCTGACGTTCTCCCCCGGCCTGGGCAGGGGTGAGAAGCCGATCAATCCCTTCCACGTGGAGGAGTTCGACGGCGAGCAACTGCGCGACCTGCTCGTCGAGGCCGGCTTCGACGACGTCCAGATGCGCGGTGTCCAGCACGGCTCGCGCCTGCGCGAGTGGGAGGCCGCGCACGGTTCGATCGTCGCAGCCCAGGTGGCGGCGGCACTGAGCGGACACTGGTCCGCTGGCCTGCGAGAGCAGGTCCGCAGTGTCACGACCGAGGACTTCACGGTGGACGCCGAGGCCGTCCCCGCGGCTGGCGCGCATATCGCTGCGGCACAGGACCTTGTGGCCACCGCACGGTGCGCATCATGACCTCGTCCGTCGGACGCTTCGCACTGGTCCTGCACACGCACCTGCCCTGGGTCGCCCATCACGGCACGTGGCCCGTCGGCGAGGAGTGGCTGCACCAGGCCTGGGCGACGTCGTACCAGCCGCTCTTCGCCATGCTGCGCCGTCGAGCCGCACTCGGCCATGAAGGGCAATTGACCCTCGGGGTCACGCCCGTCGTGGCCGCGCAGTGGGACGACCCCTGCATGGTGCGCGCGCAGCACACCTGGCTCGGCTACTGGCAGACGCGCGCGGCCGGCATGGCGACGGCCGATGAGCTGCCGCGCCGCACCGTCGGTCAGCGGGAGTACGCCGATGCAACACGGGCACTGGCCGACTTCGATGCGCACTGGAGCGCAGGCGGCTCTGCCGCGCTGCGTCCCCTCGTCGATGGGGGCACGATCGAGCTGCTGGGAGGGCCCCTCACGCACACCTTCACGCCACTCGTGCCGCAGAGACTGGCTCTCGCGAGCATGGCGGCGGGGCTGCAGGACTCGGTGCGCCGCATCGGCCACCGGCCCCGCGGCGCGTGGACACCCGAGTGCGCGTGGGAGCCGGGGATGGAGCAACTCTTCGCGCGCACAGGCGTGCAGCACGTCGTGCTCGACGGCCCGAGCCTGCTCGGCGCCGGCGCGACGACGAGCGGGGCGTGGCTGCTCGGCGACAGCGACGTGCGCGTGCTCGGCCGAGACCTCGAGGTCACCTACCGCGTGTGGTCACCGAAGCGCGGCTACCCGGGCAATCGGTGGTACCGCGACTTCCACACCTTCGACCACGAGTGGGGATTCCGGCCGGCACGCGTCACCGGCCAGCACGTCGAGCCGCAGGACAAGGCACCGTACGACCCGCTCGCCGCTCGCGCCCGCGTGGAGCACGACGCGCACGACTTCGTCGACGTCGTGCGCAACCGACTGATCGATCTCGCCGCAGACCCGCACACGAGTGGCATCCCCCACGTCGTGGCCGCTTTCGACACCGAGCTCTACGGACACTGGTGGCATGAGGGCCCCGCCTGGCTCGAGCGCGTGCTCGACCTCCTCCCCTCCGCCGGTGTGGAGGTCGTCACCCTCTCTGATCTCGCGCACGATCCGGTCGGTCGCGTGCACCCTGGGCCGGGGTCGTGGGGACTGGGCAAGGACTGGCACATCTGGACAGGCCCGCAGGACATCGCCGACCGCCAGGGCTCGCTCGCCAAGGAGGCACTCGCGGCTCTGGACGCCACGCATCCCCGCAACGCACGATCGAAGCCGCATGACCAGCTCATCCGCGAACTGCTGCTGGCCCTGTCC
>VGBQ01000103.1 GCA_016870425.1 Actinomycetota bacterium
AACTCCGAGCCCTACGCCCAGGGGTGGATGGTGGAGGTACGCGTGTCCGCCGAGCCTGAGGGCACCCTGGACGCCGCGGGCTACCGCGCGCTCATCGGAGAGTGATGCGACCATGAATGGCTGCGACCACCCCGTCGATCCCGGCGATCGCTTCTGCCGGGTGTGCGGGTCTCCGGTCGCGCGGGACACCACCGCGACGGGCATGCTCTCCGTCGGCGTGACAGGTCCGGGATCGAGTGGTTCCCTACCGCCCGTGGGCTCAGGGCTCGCACCCGGGCTCGGTCCCGGCGAGGCGGTCCTGGTGGTCCAGCGGGGCATGGGGGAGGGGGCGTCGTACCTCCTCGTGGGGGACATCGTCACCGCGGGCAGGGAGCCCGACTCGGATCTGTTTCTCGACGACGTCACGGTCAGCCGCCGCCACGCGGAAATGCGCCGCTCGGAGCAGGGATGGCTCCTGCGGGACGTGGGAAGCCTCAATGGGACCTATGTCAATCGCCGCCGCATCGAAGAAGTCGAACTGGACGCTGGCGACGAGGTCCAGATTGGGAAGTACCGCTTCGCCTACCTCGTCGGAGGCGATGGCGAGTCGGTCGCGTGACCTCGCTGCGATCCATTGGCGCGGTGGTCGCAGAGCTCTCTGAGGAGTTCCCGGAAATCACCGCTTCGAAGGTTCGCTATCTCGAGGCCGAGGGCCTGATCGAGCCCCTGCGCACCCCCCGCGGGAGCCGGCGCTACGCCGAGGCGGATGTGGATCGCCTACGCAGGATCCTGCGCCTGCAGCGCGATGAATTCCTGCCGCTCGCGGTGATCGCGCAGCGCCTGACCGCCCCGGACCCTCCCGGCGGTGACGCGGCGGAGGCCGTGTCCGCGACGCGTCTGCGACCACCCCGCCCACGGCGCATGACGGCCGCGGAAGTGGCCAATCGGGCCGGGGTTGACCGGGCCACCCTCGATGAGCTTGCTGCCCATGGACTCGTCGGCGAGATGGACAGTGCCGCCGTGGAGATCTGCCTCCTCATCGCGCGCCTGGCGGAGTTCGGCATCGAGCCACGCCATCTGCGGTCGTTCAAGGTCGCTGCGGATCGGGAGGTCGGCCTCGTCCAGCAGGCGCTGGCACCCCGCCGGGGGAGCGTGTCGCCCGTGGAAGCGCGGGACATGACCGCCCGTCTGCTCGCCCTCTTGCTGGACCTCCACATTGCGCTCGTGCGCCAACGGTCGTCTACCCTCGAATCATGAAGCGGGTTGAGGTCCTGGGCGTGCGCGTGGAGATGCCGTCGAATCAGCCGATCGTCCTGCTGCGGGAAGTCGAGGGGGAGCGCTACCTGCCCATCTGGATCGGTGCGGCAGAGGCGACGGCCATTGCCTACGTGCAGCAGGGCGTGGTGCCCCCGCGTCCCCTCACCCACGACCTGCTCACCGACGTCATCGCTGCGCTCGGCCGCACGCTCGAGGAGGTTCACGTCACTCGACTGGAGGACGGGGTCTTCTACGCCGAGCTCCACCTGGGCGAGGGCACGGTGGTCAGTGCGCGACCCTCAGACGCCATCGCACTCGCCCTCCGCGCCTCCACGACGATCCTGGTCGACGAGGCGGTCCTCGATGAAGCCGGCGTCGTGATCCCGGACGCCGAGGAGGACGAGGTCGAGCGCTTCCGGGAGTTCCTCGACCAGGTCACCCCGGAGGACTTCGGCGGGTCGCGTTGACCCTGTGCCCCTCGAGCCCTAACGTGGCATTCCGCTCTCGCCGAGGGCGCACGATCGACGTCACCCAGGTCGAGAGGGCGGTAGACAGCGATGCGGCTTACCGAGGAGTCAATCGCCCCCGTTGACGTGCCCGTCACGGTGGACCAGCCCGCGCTCTTCCCCGAGGAGTCGCTCCACTCTGCAGCGCTGCATCTGGGATACCGGGGACCGGTGGCCTGTGCGGCAGCCGGCATCACCTACCGGCAATTGGACTACTGGGCACGCACCGGCCTGGTCGAGCCCAGCATCCGACCCGCCTCCGGATCGGGGAGCCAGCGGCTCTACGCCTTCCGGGACATCGTCGTGCTGAGGATCGTCAAGCGCCTCATCGACACCGGTGTCTCGCTGGCGAACATCCGCACGGCGGTGGAGCACCTCGAGCGCCGCGGGGGAGACGATCTCGCGCGCATCACGCTGATGAGCGATGGGGCGTCCATCTATGAGTGCCGCAGCGAAGACGAGGTCATCGACCTCGTCCGCGGAGGCCAGGGTGTCTTCGGCATCGCGGTGGGTCGCGTGTGGCAGGAGGTCGAGGGACAGTTGGCGTCGCTCCCCGGGGAGCCGACCGATCCAGGCTCCGCCCTGCCCGAAAGCGATGAACTCTCGGTGCGTCGCGCGGCGCGCTCGACGGCCGGCTAGGAACTATGGGCTAGGCTCGGACTCGCTGATCGACCTGGCACGGGAGAGCCCCGGGGAAACCCGGGCGCCGAAGGAGCAACCGCCCCGGAAACTCTCAGGCAGACGGACCGCGCCAGGAAGGCAACTCTGGAGAGAGGGTGGCTCGCCACCCCACCGACGGTGAAAGCCGCGTTGCGGCGAAACTCTCAGGTCGCGGTGTTCCGCGGGACCAGAGGGGGTGGGGTGCACGCCGTGCGCCTGGCCACCGCCATGCCTGGAGCAGCCATGACCGAGCGAGTAGCGCAATCCCCGTCCCAGGACCTCGGAGCTTTTTCCGATCGCCACATCGGCCCACGCGACCGGGATGTCCAGACCATGCTCACGCACATCGGCCACCCGACTCTTGAGGCCTTCCTCGACGACGTCGTCCCTGATTCGATTCGGTGGCGCTCCGGCCTGGCGCTGTCCGAGCCATTGGACGAGCCCGGCATGCACGCCGAGATGAGTGCACTCGCGTCGGCTAACCGATCGCTCACCTCGATGATCGGCCTGGGATATCCCGACTGCGCCACCCCGCCGGTGATCCGGCGCAACGTGCTGGAGAGCCCGGCGTGGTACACCGCCTATACGCCGTACCAACCGGAGATCAGCCAGGGCCGCCTCGAAGCGCTCCTTGCCTTCCAGACCCTTGTCGAGGATCTCACCGCCCTCCCGGTGGCGCCCGCGTCGCTGCTGGACGAGCCCACCGCGGCTGCCGAGGGGATGGGCCTGCTCCATCGCTCCCACGACGGCACGCGATTCCTCGTCGACGCCGACACGCATCCGCAGACCATCGCGGTCCTGCGCACGCGCGCCGAGCCCCTGGGCATCGACATTCAGGTCACCCCTCGCGCGGGCATCGTCGATGCGTGCGGCGACGACGTCTTTGGGATCCTCCTGTCCTACCCGGGCTCATCCGGACAGGTGGACGACATCCGCGGCATCATCGCCTCGGCGAAGGGTCGCGGCATCGGCACCGTGGTGGCCACCGATCTGCTCGCGCTCACCCTCCTCACGCCCCCGGGGGAGATGGGCGCGGACGTGTGTGTGGGTTCGGCTCAGCGGTTCGGCGTACCCATGGGCTTCGGCGGTCCGCATGCCGGCTTCATGAGCGTGCGCGCGGGTCTGGAGCGCTCGCTGCCCGGTCGACTGGTCGGCGTCTCGGTCGATGCGGAGGGCACGCCTGCCTATCGGCTTGCTCTGCAGACGCGTGAGCAGCACATCCGCCGGGAGCGTGCAACGAGCAACATCTGCACCGCTCAGGTGCTGCTCGCCGTCGTCGCGGCGATGTACGCCGCCTATCACGGGCCCGAGGGACTGCGGGCGATCGCGGAGAGGATCCGCGGGCAGGCGCTGCGCTTGTCCGCATCGCTGGTCGACGCGGGCATCGCGGTCCTCGATCCGGTCTTCTTCGACACCCTCACCGTCTGCGTGCCGGGTCGGGCGGACGAGGTGATCGCGGCAGCGCTCCTCGAGGGCATCAACCTGCGGCGCGTCGACGCCGACACGGTGGGGATCACCGTGGACGAGACGACCGACGAGTCAGACCTGCATCGGGTGCTTGCGGCATTCGGCGCGACCCTTGCTGCGCCCGTCGGCGATCCGGCGCGCCACGACCTTCCGGAAACGCTGCAGCGGTCCACGCCGTACCTCGCCCATCCGATCTTCCACGACTACCGCAGCGAGACGGAGATGCTGCGCTACCTGCGCCGCCTCTCCGATCGCGACCTGGCGCTCGATCGCACCATGATCCCGCTGGGGTCGTGCACGATGAAGCTCAATGCCACCACGGAGATGGAGCCCATCACCTGGCCGGGCTTCGCGGGGATCCACCCCTTCGCCCCGCTCGACCAGGCCGACGGCTACGTCACCATGATCGGCGATCTCGAGCGCATGCTGTGCGAGGTCACCGGCTACGACGCCGTCAGCCTGCAGCCCAATGCCGGCAGCCAGGGGGAATTCGCCGGGCTACTGGCGATCCGCGCCTATCACCACTCCCGCGGAGAGGAGCAGCGCGACGTCTGCCTGATCCCGAGCAGTGCCCACGGCACAAATGCCGCGAGTGCGGTCATGGCGGGCATGCGCGTCATCGTGATCGGCTGCGATGACCACGGCAATGTCGATGTGGATGACCTGCGCGCCAAGATCGCTGAGCACGGTGATCGGCTCGCAGCGCTCATGATCACCTACCCATCCACGCACGGGGTCTTCGAGCAATCCGTCGGCGACATCTGCGCGATGGTGCACGACAGTGGGGGACAGGTCTACGTCGATGGGGCCAACCTCAATGCCCTCGTGGGCCTGGCCAAGCCGGGGCGCTTCGGTGCTGACGTGTCACACCTGAACCTGCACAAGACCTTCTGCATCCCTCACGGCGGGGGAGGGCCGGGGGTGGGCCCGATCGGCGTGCGGTCGCATCTGGCTCCCTTCCTGCCGTCGCACCCGCTGCGGCCCGAGGCGGGCCCCGAGGTGCCCGTCGTCGGCCCCGTCAGCGGCGCGCCGTGGGGCTCGGCGGGGATCCTCCCCATCCCGTACGCCTACCTGCGCATGATGGGCCCCGAGGGTCTGACCCGCGCCACCGCGGTCGCCATCTTGTCGGCCAACTATGTGGCCGCACGTCTGGGCGAGGCGTACCCGATCCTCTACACGGGCGAGCACGACCGTGTCGCGCACGAGTGCATCCTCGACCTACGTCCGATATCGAAGTCCAGTGGCGTCAGTGTCGATGACGTCGCCAAGCGACTGATCGACTACGGATTCCATGCCCCGACGATGTCATTCCCTGTCGCGGGCACGCTCATGGTCGAGCCCACCGAGAGCGAGAGCCTCGCCGAGATCGATCGCTTCTGCGATGCGATGATCGCCATCCGGGCGGAGATCGCCCGCGTGGAGTCGGGCGAGTGGCCGGTCGACGACAACCCACTCCATCACGCCCCGCATACGGCGGAGTGCCTGGTGGGGGACTGGGATCACGCCTACGACCGCCGCACGGCCGCCTATCCTCCGGGGGTGAATGCGGCAGCGAAGTACTGGCCGCCGGTGCGGCGTATCGACGGCGCCTACGGTGATCGCAACCTCGTGTGCTCCTGCCCGTCGCCGAGCGAGCTCGCACAGGCACCGGCATAGTCGACGGGCGCTAGCCTGCGGGAGTGGCTGACCTCTTCGACGGGTTGCTCGCGGGTCTGCTCGTCTCGCTCGCGGTGGCGGCGATCGCCCGGTGGCGCGGCTGGGGCATCGCCATCCCGGTGCTCGTCGCGGGCGTGGTCCTTGGCCTGCTGCCCGTCGGTCCCTCGGCCCCGGAAGACGCGGGGGAGATCTTCCTGCTCGTCCTCGCCCCCCTCGTCTTCGGGGAGGCCCTGTCGACGTCCTACGTCGACTTCCGCAGGTTCCGGCGTCCGATCTTCGCGCTCGCCGTCGGGTTGGTGCTGGTCACTTCGGTCGCTATCGGGGCCGTGGCAGCGGCCCTGGTGCCGGGGCTGCCCCTCGCCCTCGCCTTCGCCCTGGGTGCGATCTTGTCTCCGACCGATGCCGTCGCCGTGGCGGCCGTTGCTCGCCGCGTCGCACTCCCGCGGCGCGTCGTCACCATCCTCGAAGGGGAGAGCCTGGTCAACGACGGCACCGGGCTGACACTGCTGCGTGTCGCGCTCGCTGCGGCGGCGACGGGCACGGTGTCGGGTGGTGACGTGGCCATCATCCTGGCTCAGTCGCTGCTGGGCGGGCTCGCGGTCGGCGTGGCCGCCGGAGTCGCGCTCGCGTGGCTGGTGCGCCGTGACCCTGACCAGACAGTCGTCAACGCCTTTGTGCTCGTGACGCCGATCCCCGTCTATCTCATCGCTGAGGCGGTCGAGGGCTCGGGCATCCTCGCAGTCGTCGCCACCGCGCTGATCGTTGCCAACACGATGCTGACGCACCGCCGATTCGAAGGCCGGCGTTCATCGGTCGCGATCTGGAAGCAGATCACCTTCATCCTCAGCGCCGCGGCGTTCTTCCTGGTGGGGCTGGAACTGCCTGAGACCGTCCTGGCGCTGCCCGCCGACGACCTGCGGTTGCTCCCGGTGCTGGTGGTGGCTGTCGTCGCCGTGCTCGTCCTGACCCGGCTGGTCTTCGTTAGCTGCTACGCGTTGATCTCTGGCAGGGGCGACAACCGGCTCGGTGCCCGCGAGGCGGTGGTGCTGGCCTGGGCGGGGGCGAGGGGGCCGGTGTCCGGCCTCGCGGCGTTCTCCCTACCCATGGGCGTGGGGCTGCAGGCCACGGTGGACCAGAGTCGACTGCTGCAGGCCACGACCTTCGTGGTCATCTGCGTGACCTTGGCCCTGTCGCCCACCCTGGGGCTGGTCGCCCGACTGGTGCGCCTGCCCGCGCAAGACCTCGACAACGATCGCCACGCGGTGCGGGTGGCTCTGGCGACACGAGGCCTCGACGCTCTCGATGAGGCCGTGCGAGACGCCGCGACAGCACGCCAGCCGCTTCCGGACGGCGTGGAGGATGCGCTGAGGCTGCGTCTGGAGTCCGCGCTGGCCGGGGCCGGGGGAGAGGAGCCGGGGGAGGCGAATGCTGCCGATGGCTATCGGCTGGAGATGGCGGTACTGCGCGCCCAGCAGGACGAGCTGCTGCGCCTGCGCGCCAGCGGCACCCCCGATGCGGTCATCCGGCCGGCCCTGCACGACCTCGACGTACAACTCAGCGCTCTGCGCACGCGCAGGCCGCCCCCGCAGTAGGGGACTCACCCCAGGTCCGCCCGTTATCCGCGAACTGTGGGCGGATAGTGCCCACCCACTCGCGAACTTTGGGCGGATCGTGCCCACCCACTCGCGAACTTTGGGCGGATAGTGCCCATAGACGGCCGTATCCGCCCAAAGTTCGCACTTCAGAAACCACTAGAGACCCCGGGTAGCCCAGGCCGGCACAAGAGCCTGGGCGAAGCCTGCGGCCTTCGCCGCGCTCACCACCTGCGAATCGTCGTCGAGGAAATCACGGATAGCGCGGCTACGGCGGATGCTCCGCAGCGCCTGCACCTTCATGACCCGCGCCGGACGCCGATCATCGTCGCCCCGCATGATCAGGTCCCCGGGTGGCAGCCGATGGTGGTCGAGCCACGCCTGCGTGACCGCGCGCAGCCGCTCCGGACGGCCTGTCAGATAGACGATGGCATCCCCGGCGGACGATGCCTGGATCACAAACTCACGCCCCTCGTCGATCACCGGGTCCTGGCCGGCCTCGGCGAAGAACGCCTCCCAGTCGCGAGACGTGCCGTCGACGTGGTGGAGCCGGTGCCCGGGGTCGGCGAGAACCCCGTCGATATCGCACACCGTCACGAGGGGAAGGACCCCCGAAACATGACCTGACATAATGTCCGTTATCGGATAAACCCTAGGAGCGTAGCGCCTTGGCCAGGTCGGCGAATTCCTCGGTCAGGACGGCCATGTCCGCGTCCGTGTGGGCCAGGGACACCAGCCACTGCTCATCCAGGCCGGGGGGCGTCAGCACGCCGCGGTTGACGCCCCAGAGCCAACTGAGCTCGGCGGCCCCGAAGTCGGTGCGCTTGTAGTCGCGGTAGGTCCGCACCGGCACGGGTGACCAGGTGATCGCGCCCTTGACCCCGAAGCCGACCGTGTGGGCCGGCAGCTGGTACTCGCGGATGATCGCGTCGGCATCCTCGAGGGCCTTGTCGTTGACCTCCTCGGCCGCGGCCAGGGCCTGGCGGGTGCAGACCTCGTCCACGGCGGCTGCTGCTGCCATCACCAAGGGGTTGCCGTTGTAGGTGCCGAAGTGCGGCATGCGGCCATCGACCACCGTGGCCATCACGTCCGCCCGGCCGCCGAAGGCTGCCAGCGGCAGGCCGCCGCCGATGCTCTTGGCGAGCGTGACCAGATCGGGCTTGACGCCCAGCCGCTGCGCCGCGCCGCCGTAGCCCGCGGTGAGCCCGGTCTTGACCTCGTCGAAGACCAGTAGGACGCCGTGGGCGTCGCACAGCTCGCGTACGCCGGCCAGGTAGCCGGCATCGGGCAGGACAATGCCCATGTTCTCCGGGACCGGCTCCATCACGATGGCCGCGATGTCCCGACCATGCTGGTCGAGAATCTGCGCCAGGCGCACGAGGTCGTTGTAGGGCACGGGATAGACGGTGCCGGCCTCCACCTCGAAGGGAACGACGGGCACCGGAGCATCCTCGGGGCCGGCCTCGTCCAGATCGGGCTTGACCGACACCAAGAGTGCGTCGTATCCCCCGTGGTATCCGCCCTCGATCTTGATGATCGCTTTGCGTCCGGTGAAGGCACGGGCAGCGCGTACGGCGTACATGTCGGCCTCGGTGCCGGAGTTGGCGAACCGCACCTGGTCGAGGTCGAAGCGCTGGCAGAAGCGATCGGCCATCTCCGACGCCGAGGGCGCCGGGGTGACGAAGAGCGTCCCGGTCTGGAGGGCCTGCTGCACGGCGGCGACGACCACGGGGTTCAGATGACCCACCAGCATGGCACCGAAGCCCATGGACAGGTCCAGCAGTCGTCGGCCGTCAACGTCTGTCAGCCACGCCCCCGAGGCGGAGACCACCGAGACCGGATGCGGATCCCAGTACTGGAAGGACGACGGCACCCCCAGCGGGAGGGTCCGCCGCGATCGCGTACTCAGCGCACCGGACTCGGGGGTATTCGCGACGTAGCGATCCCACTCCTGGGCGAGCAGGGAGGCAACACGGTCGTGGTCGAGGGGGGCGTAGGACTCGGGAAGGGTGCGCCAGGTGCTGGGGTCATGCGCCGGCCAGGTGACGACGTTGGCGATGCTCGTGTCGATGGTCATGATGCCTCGTTTCGCGTCGGCAGGATGCCGTGCTCTCCCCCGATGGTATCCGCGCGGGTGCGCGACTCCCCCG